>SLDI01000106.1:0-4637 GCA_007125385.1 Phycisphaeraceae bacterium
CGTCGCGGCAAACGGGCGCGCCCGGCAGCGCGCGGGGTTGCAGCCCCAACGGGGCCCGGGGATGTAACCACGGGTTCCGCTTCGCGTCACCCGTGGCTACAGCCCGGCGCCCCTCCGGGGCGGCCCCGGCAATTCCTGATAACCCGAAGATAATCGCAAACCCTGAGCCGGGCGTCTTGGCGTGAGGGCCCGCGTAACTTATGCTGCAAGGGGGCGGGCATGTCTTGCCTGGCTCCGCGTGTGCCGATCGGGAACCGTCCATGATCCTGTCCGTCCTGCGAGCCGCGTTCATCTTCCTCGTCGCGACGGTGGCGGCGCTGTACCTGCTGACGCAGCAGGAGGGCGTGCAGATCGACTTCATCGCCTTCGTGCTGGCGATGGCTGTCGCCCTGGCGCTGGCCAGCGCGGTGATCGCCCTGGACGTATGGACCAAGCACAAGCGGCTCTCGGCCGTCTCGGGCGTGTTCCTGGGGCTCATCGCCGGGCTGCTGGCGGCCTATGCGCTGAGCTTCGTCGTCGACTTCTTCGGCATCCTGACCGCCCCGGAGGAACCCGAGGCCCGCGAGGCCTACTTCAACCTGCTCGAAGGCGTCAAGATCCTCATCGGGCTGATCACCTGCTACATCGGCATCTCGCTGGTGCTGCAGACCAAGGACGACTTCCGGTTCGTGATCCCCTACGTCGAGTTCGCCAAGGAGGTCCGCGGCAATCGGCCGACGATCCTGGACACGTCGGTGATCGTCGACGGCCGGATCCTGGACATCACGGCCACGGGCATCATGCAGGGGACGCTGATCGTGCCCAAATTCGTGCTCAACGAGCTTCAGACGATCGCGGACTCGGCGGACAAGCTGCGGCGGGCCCGCGGCCGGCGGGGCCTGGAGGTGCTGGCGAAGCTGCAGGAGAACCACGCGGTGGAGGTCGCCATCCACGAGGCCGAGCACGTGGAGGGTGCGGGGGTGGACCAGAAGCTGATCGCCCTGGCCCAGCAGAGCCAGGGGCGGATCATGACCAACGACTACAACCTGAACAAGGTCGCCCGGCTGCGCGGCGTGGACGTGATCAACCTCAACGACCTGGCCAAGGCGCTGCGCCCCGTCGTGCTGCCCGGCGAGCACATGAGCGTGCGGCTGGTCAAGCCCGGCGAGAACGCCAACCAGGGCGTGGGGTATCTGGAGGACGGGACGATGGTCGTGGTGGAGGACGGCCGCGACCACCTGGACCAGGTCGTGCAGCTTGTGGTCACCTCGACGTTGCAGACCTCGGCCGGGCGGATGATCTTCGGCCGGTACGAGCAGCTTGGCGGGGATGCCGGCCACGGCCCCGCCGCGCCGGGCGACGCCGGGCGCGAGCACCAGCCGGTCGCCGCCGCGATTGGTGGCGAGGGGGCCGGGGAACGGGTCGGCGATACCGGTCATGGCGCCGCGACGGAGCCGGACGACCCGGCGATGCGTCCGCGCCGCGCCGGCCGCAACCCCCGTCGGAGCCGGTGATTCGCTACGATCGCTGTCGCGCGAGCCGCCCGGTCGTGGCGGTTCGGCTTGATCTGTCCACCCTTCAAGAGCCCCCCATGTCCGAGGACGTTTCCGCCGGCTCGCTGCAAAGCTACTACGACTGGCAGATGAGCACGCTGATGCTGGCCTACGACCTGGTCGAGCCGCTGCCGCAGGGCGACGACGAGGCGGTCGAGGCCCGCCGCGACCAGGTCGCCCAGGAGCTGGCCGAGATGGTGCAGGACCTGGTGCCGGCGGAGTACCTCGAGGATCCGGACAAGGATTTTCCGCCGGAGCTGATGATGAAGATCACGCGGGCGACCTTGCAGCGGGCGGCCGACATCGCGGGGATCGCGGCGAGGCAGTGAGGGGGGCCGCTTGCGCAAGCATAGCCTGCGGTCGGTCGTGCTGAGAGGGTGCCACTGACAAGGCCGTCTTCGGCCTTGTCAGTGCCGGACGGCCATCGCACTGACAAGCTCCGCGGACTCCGCTTGTCAGTGGCACCCAACGGCGTGAACTCTGGCTGTAGGGTGGGTAGAGCGCAGCGATGGCTGCGGCACCGGCGAATGCCGGTAAACCCACCACGCTGGCCGTGGATCACCGCCGCAACCGGTGGGTTTCGCTTCGCTCTACCCACCCTACGCGCAGAGTTCACGGCACCCGGCGGCCTGCCGCGTTAAGGCTGCTGGGCGTCGGCCTCGAGGCGCTGCATGGCGTCGATCTGGGCCTGCCGATCGGATTTGCGTGCCCGGCGGGGGTTCAGCCACTCGATGATCGCGGCGTAGCCGAGGCTGTCCGGGTCGCCGGGGAGGTAGCCGGGGGTGACGGCCAGGACCTTGAAGCCCTGCTTGAGCTGGAAGGAAAGGGTCGGGTCGCCGATCTCGCCGCGGACGACCTTGATGGCGTACTGGGCGGGGGTGAGCACCTGGGCGTACTGGCGGTAGCCGCGCAGGCGTGAGCCGGCGCGGATGCGTCGGAGCTTGAGCTGGCGTGCCAGCGCGCGTCGGGCGGCGTAGAGCTTCTTGCCGATGCCCAGCCCGCGCACGTCCGGGTCGACCATGACCTCGGCGGCGTAGAGCGTGTCGCCGGCCGGGTCGTGGTTGGTGAAGCGGCCGTGGGCGGTCATCGTGGACCAGTCGGCGGTCAGCTCGTAGTCGGCGGCGTTGACGAGCAGGCCCAGGGCCATGCCCACGGGCTCGTCGCGTGGGTCCGTGACGGCGGCGAGCTGGCCCTGCGGCCAGAGATTCATGGGCCGGGCCAGTTCGCGCGGCGTCCAGGGCCACTGGTACACCTTCGCCGAGATCGCCGCCAGCGCATCGAGGTCCTCGGCTCGCACGGGACGAACAGCAATTCGCGGCTTGGGGGGCATGGGATCTTAAGAATGCCGAATGCAGAATGCAGAATGCAGGAACGGAGAAATCACCGATGATTGGGGATGCACGTGGATTGACGGCCCGTTCCGCGAAGCCGCAAGCGGCGTCCGCCCGCGTGCCATCCGTGTTCAGCCGTGGTTTATTCCCTGCATTCTGCATTCTGCATTCTGCATTCTGCATTCTGCATTTTCCTCACAGCTTCACCACCTCCAGCGTTGAGGCGACCTCTTCGCTGGAGACGCTGTCGTGCAGGGGCAGGACGGTGCCGGACTCGCGCGACTCCATGATGCGGTCCAGGTCCAGCTCGCCGAGGATCATGCTCTCCTGGTTGGGGATGCCCTCGGCGACGATGCCGTCGCGCGAGAAGGCGAAGTCGGTGGGGGTGAGGATGCCGGCCTGGCCGTAATTCAGCGACACTGCCGGGACCTGCGGCAGCGAGCCGACGGTGCAGGCGTGGACGACGTACATCTGGTTCTCGATCGCCCGGGCCTGGGCGCAGTGGCGGACGCGCAGAAAACCGTTGCGGTCGTCGGTGCAGGAGGGGACGACGAGGATCATCGCCCCCTGCCTAGCCGCGGCGCGGGCGAGTTCGGGGAACTCGACGTCGTAGCAGATGGTGATCGCCAGCTTGCCCAGCTCGGTCTCGAAGACCTTGAACTGCTTGTGGGGCGAGACGGCCCACTCTTCCTTTTCCCAGCGGGTCATGTGCAGCTTGCCCTGGACGTCCCACTCGCCGTTGGGGCTGTAGATGTAGCACTCGTTGTAGACGGTCACGTCGTCGGGCGGGTCCATGGCGGGCAGCGTCCCGCCGACGATGTGCAGCCCCGACTCGCGGGCCAGGCGCGTCATCAGCTCGACGATCTGGTCCTCGAGCCCGGCGAGCAGGCGGATCTGCTCCTTGATCGGCCGGCGCACGTTGTTGAGCGTCAGGAGCTGGCAGGTGAAATACTCGGGGAACACGAGCAGTTTCGCGTCATAGTCCGCGGCCGTCCACACCAGCGCCTCGACCTGCTCGGCGAACTGCTCGAAGCGCTCGACGGGGCGGATGAAGTATTGCAGCGCTGCGACGCGGAGACGGTTCATGAGATCAATTCAGAATGCGGAGCAAGACATAGCCACGAATGAACACAAATGAACACAAAGATTTGAAACAAGAAGGCCGCTTGCGGCTTGGCGAAACCGCACTTCCATCATTATCCATCACAATGCATCGCAATCCATCGGTAATCTCAATCCCTCTCCCTATCCGTGTTCATTTGTGTGCATTCGTGGCTATTTCCCGCCCCTCGCCGCCTTCACCTCCTCGACGAACTGCCGCGCCAGGTCGGTCAGCCCGCGCCAGTCCTGCTTCTCGATCAGGTCCTTCTTGACCAGCGCCGAGCCCACGCCCAGGCACACGGCCCCGGCGGCGAACCAATCGCCAATCGTATGCAGGTCCACGCCGCCCGTGGGCGTGAGCTTCAAGTGCGGCATGGGGGCCAGCACGTCCTTGAAATACTTGGGGCCGAAGTGATTGGCGGGAAAGACCTTGACCAGATCGGCGCCGGCCTCGGTGGCGGTGAGGATCTCCGTGGGCGTCAGGGCCCCGGCGAGCACCGGCCGGCCCAGCTCGTGCGCCGCCTCGACCACCTCGCGCTTGAACACCGGCGAGACGACGAAGCGGGCTCCGGCCTCGCACGCCCGGCGAGCCGTGGCCGCGTCGAGCACGCTGCCGACGCCGATGAGGCACTTGTCGCCCAGCTCGGCCGTGGCGGCGCGGATCGCGTCGATC
>SLDI01000206.1:0-4613 GCA_007125385.1 Phycisphaeraceae bacterium
GGTTGGGGCTGACGATGGCGTCGGGCGTGGTAGGCCCGGGGTCGTCAGGCTCGTGGGGAGCCGGCGCGGGCGAGCCCGGGGGGGTGACCTGCGCTGCGCTGCCGTTGGTCGGGTGCCGGGTCATGTCAGCTCGCGGGCGTCCGCGTCACCGGGGGGTGACGGTACAAAGGGGTCGTTGCGGCCCTTCGCCTCTACTCGACATTCTGGGCCTGTTCCTTGATCCGATCAATAGCGCTCTTGACTTCGACGATGGCCCGGGAGATCGCCGCGTCGTTGCTCTTGGAGGCGATGGTGTTGGCCTCGCGGAGCAGCTCCTGGGCGAGGAAGTCGAGCGTCCGGCCGACCGGGGCGTCCCGGCCGTCCTGCATCACCTGCTCGAACTGCTCGATGTGCCCGGCCATGCGGGTCAGCTCCTCGCAGATGTCGGCGCGGTCGGCGAAGATGGCCACCTCGCGGATCAGGTCGGGCTCGGCGACGTTGAGCTTGGCCTGGGCCATCAGCTCATCGATGCGGCCGCGCAGCCGCTGGTGGTATTCCTGGATCACCTGCGGCGCCCGCTCGCGGATCGTCGCGAGGCGGTGCTCGATCAGGCGGCAGTGCGAGAGCAGCTCGTCGGCCAGGGCAGCGCCTTCCTGGCGGCGCATCTCGTCGAGGCGTGCGCACGCCTGGTCGAGCAGCTCGAAAAGGACCGGCCGGGCGCGGGCGGTGAGCGACTCCTCGTCCTCGCTGGGCTGGAGCACGCCGGGCAGGGCCAGCAGTTGCGTCAGGTCGATGTGCACACTGTGGTCGCTGACCTTGCCCTGGAGGGACTCGAGGTGGCCGAGGTAGGCGAGGACCGCTTCGTCGTTGACGCGGGAGGCGGCGTGGGCGTCGCTGATGCGCAGCTTGACGGTCACGGTCAGCGAGCCGCGGGTCACGCGGTGGCGCAGGCGCGACTCGAGCTCGGCTTCGAGGCCCTGGATGACCTCGGGCAGGCGCATCGCGACCTTGAAATACTTGTTGTTGAGGCTGCGCAGCTCGAGCTGGAGGTGAACCCCATCCACCTGGGTCGACGCTTCGCCAAAGCCCGTCATGGATCGGATCATGCAGGGGGGGTCCTACGGGTCACCGATCCTCGTGGTCCTGGTCGTCGGCGGGCATGGTGGCGTCGGCCGGCTCATCGGCCAACTCCCGGGCGTCGGCATCGGCGTCGTCGGCCTCCTCGTCGGGCTCGTCGCCGAGGATGTGGCGGAGGTCCTCGTCGTCCGTCACGGGTGCCGGGGCGGTCTGCTGCTGCTGCTGGCCGGTGGCGGCGGCGGGTCGGACCTCGGCGCGGATGGCCCAGGTCAGGCCCATGGCCAGCAGGAGGAAGCAGAGGAAGAGGACGACGGTGAACCAGGTCAGCACGTCGCCGGTCTTGGCGCCGAAGGCGGCCATTTCCGAGCCGCCGCCGCCGGCGCCCCCGAAGGCGCCGCTGAGGCCGCCGCCCTTGGGCTTCTGGATGAGGATCACGAGCATCATCACGACGCAGACGATGATGAAGGCGGTGATCAGGGCCGGCACCAGCCAGCCGGGCACGTTGCTCAGGGTCGTCAGCATGTTTCACCTGAAAAGCGATGGATTGTTTCGCTGGCGGGCGTCGGGGCGATGTCCGCCGTGCCCCGCCTCGCCGCCGCCGCGGGGAAAAGACCTATTCTACTTCGCCGCGTCGACGATGGCCAGAAAGTCGTCGATCTTCAGCGACGCGCCGCCGATGAGCCCGCCGTCGATGTCAGGCTGGCCGAAGAGCGTCGCGGCGTTCTCCGGCTTGACGGAGCCGCCGTACTGAATACGGGTGGCCTGGGCGGTCTGATCGCCGTAGATGTGCCCGAGCTGCTCGCGGATCGCGGCGTGGGCGGCTTGGGCGTCGTCGGGGGTGGCGGTCTTGCCGGTGCCGATGGCCCAGACCGGCTCGTAGGCGACGACGACGTCGGCCATCTGCTCGGCGTTGACGCCGGCGAGGCCGTACGCGAGCTGGCCGGCGTTGATGGCGTCGGTCTGGCCGGCCTCACGCTGCTCGAGCGTCTCGCCGATGCAGAGCACGGCCTGGAGCCCGGCGTCGAGGGCGGCGCGGAGCTTGGCGTTGATCAGCAGGTCGCCCTCGCCGATGACGTGCCGTCGCTCGGAGTGCCCCACGAGCACGACGGTGACGCCGACGTCCTTGAGCATCGCCAGCGACACCTCGCCGGTGTAGGCGCCGTCCGGCTGGTGGTAGGCGTCCTGGGCGCCGACCTGGACGTGGGGGTTCTTGCGGCCTTCGACAGCCTCGACGACGTGGGCGAGGTAGGGAAACGCCGGGCAGACGAACACGTCCACCTGCTCGCCGCCACCGAAGCGATCGGCGATGGCCTGGGCCAGGTCCACCGCGTCGCGGCGGTGCAGGTTCATCTTCCAGTTGCCGCCGACGATCGGCTTGCGCTGTGCCAAGGGAGGGTCCTTTCAACGCTGGGGGTGGACGCCACGGCGGCGAGGATAACGGATGACGGCGGCCGGGAAAGTTGAGGGAGTCGGGGAGGTCGAGGAAGTCGAGGAGCGAACGGCTCACTCTTCCCTGACTCCCCTGACTCCCCCGACTTCCCTGACTTCCCCGACTCCCCCCCTGCCCGCGGTCACGCCGGCTGAGCCGGCGGCTGCGTCGCCGAACCCTCGGCCATGACGCGGGCCGCGTTGCGCTCGATGAGCTCGGCGGCGCATCGCTTGACGACGCGGCGCAGCTCCTGGGGCGCGGCCGTGGTGTCGAACTGAAGGCACTTGTGCCCGTGGCGCGACATGGCCCGGGCGCGGAAGCGGTACCAGTGGCTGTCGGTCCGCCGCTTGCGTGTCGCCGGGGGGGTGATCGGCTGGCACAGCACCGCCAGCGGGGCGTAGCAGTCGGCGTTGAGCGCGGCGACAAGCTCACGCTCGGCGTGCACCAGCGTCGCGGCGGTCGGGTCGTTCAGGGGCAGGCAGCGGGTCAGGGTCACGTGATCGTCGGCGCGGCACTGGATCCCCAGGGCCCCCTGGCACGCGGCCGGGAGCATCAGCTCCGGGTCCAGCGTGTGGGTGGCGTGCTCGACCAGGCCCAGCCGACGCAGGCCCGCGACGGCGAGCACGGTGGCGGCGAGGTGGTCGGATTTCGGATTTGGGCTCAGCGGCGCGGTGGTGGCGGCCGCGGTGGTGGCGGGGGCGTCGGCGAGACCGAGCTTGCGTAGGCGGGTGTCGACGTTGCCGCGCAGCGGCACGATCTCCAGGTCCGGGCGGGCGCGGAGCAGTTGGGCGGCGCGTCGGGGGCTGGAGGTGCCCACGGCCGCGCCGCTGGGCAGGGCGTCGATGCTCGCGTAGCCCGCGGCCGAGACGAGGCAGTCGCGCACGTCGGCGCGGGCGGGCACAGCAGCGATCTGGAGCCCCGGCGTCATGCGGGCGGGCAGGTCCTTCAAGCTGTGCACCGCCAGGTCGGCGTCGCCACTGAGCAGGGTCTGCTCCAGGGCGCGGGTGAACAGGCCCTTGCCGCCGGCCTCGGCGAGCGAGCCAGGCCGCTCGTCGCCCTCGGTCACGATCCAGTGGTAGCGGATTTCGAGCTTCGGGTGCAGCTTGGCCAGGGCCCGGCCGACCATCTCCGCCTGGACCCGCGCCAGGCGGCTCTTGCGCGATGCGATCACGATGGGCTTTCGACTACGTCGCAACCGTTTGGCGCTCCTGGTTCGTGCGGGGGCCGGGGCCTCGTCGGCAGATAATATAACGCGGGGGACGTTGCCGTGTAAGCGGAGACGGGATCGATTCTTACGGCAGTGGGGCGCGGGAATCCCGCCGTTGGCTCGCGGACTCGCTCAGGGCCCGTCAGGCGGCGCCGGGGAAGGGGATGCTCGTGCCGGCGATGCGGTGGTAGAGGCTCAGCGTCTGCTCGAGGTGGGCCGAGGCCAGGCGGTTCTCGCGGATCCAGCGTTGGGCGGCGGCGCCCAGGGTCTCGGCGCGCTCGGGGTGCTCGAGAAACTCGAGCATCGCCTGGGTCCATCCCGAGGCGTCGGGCTCGTGGACGACGCGGGCGGTCTCGCCGTCGAGCAGGTAGTCCAGCCAGGGGTCGTCCTGGGCGATGACCACCAGCCCGTGGGCCATGGCCTGGAGGGTAAGGGTGCGTGAGCGGCCGAGCGGCTGGGGCTGGATGAGCACGTCGGCGCGCAGCAGCAACTCGCGGTGGCCGAGGCGGCGGGGGATCATTGAGAGGTTGGGCAGCAGGCCGAGGCGGCTGGCGGCCTGCCAGATCTGGTGCTGGTCCGAGCCCTGGCCATCGAAGAAGAACTGCGAGCCGGGCGAGCGCTGGATGACGCGTCGCAGGGCTTCGAGCAGCGCGCCGTAGCGGGCGTCGAGCCGGCCGTCGCCCGAGACGATCACGCACAGCGGGTCGTCCGGCCGGCGTCGGCGCACCGGCTCGGCGGAGTGGGCGCCGGGGGCGATGGTCTCGAGGCTGTAGCCGTCGTCCACGCGCTCGCGCAGCGCGTCGGCGATGGGCTCGGTGGTGGCCACCAGCGCCGCGTGCTGCGGGCCGAGGCGGCGGGTGACGCGCTCGGCCAGGCGGATGTCCAGGTGCGAGTTGGCGTTGAAGATCGCCGGCCGGCCCA
>SLDI01000299.1:0-4590 GCA_007125385.1 Phycisphaeraceae bacterium
AACGACGATTCGCTGAGCGTCTGGCTGGAGTGGCTTGACGCCCCGGACGTCGTCGCCGCGGGCACGAGCATCGAGGCGAGCTTTCGCATGACGGCCCATCCGCCCGGCCAGGGGCTGGTGAACGCGCTGCCGGGCGACATGAACCGCGACGGCGTGGTGGACACGGGGGACGTGGCGCCTTTCGTGCTGGCGCTGACGGATGAGCAGGCGTACGTGGATCAATACGGCATTGACCCCGTGTGGCCGGGGGATGTCAACGGCGATGGGGTGCTCGACACGGGCGACGTGGCGCCGTTCGTGCAGTTGCTCGTCGGTGGTGGCGGCGCGGCGGTGCCGGAGCCGGGAACGCTGCCGGTGTTCGGCCTGGGTGTGATGCTGCTGATGCGGCGGCGGGGGACAAGCCGCCCGTGCACCCAACGCCGTGGCGTTTCATCGCAGGATGGGTAGAGCGAAGCGATGGCTGGGGCCCCACACGACGCCGTCACCCTGGCTACATCCCCTCGACCATCCGCTGCATCGCCTCCAGGCCATAGGCCCGGTCGACCACGCGCGTGCCGTCAACGCGCAGGGCGACCAGGGCGTGGTCGATCTCGTAGCTGTCGTCGTGGCGGGCGATGCGGCCGCCGGCGCGATGGGCGAAGCGACGGATCGCCTCGCCGTCCGGGCCGCCGGCCAGCGTCCACAGCGCCGGGTCGGCGCCGACACGCTCGGCGTAGCCCGCGAGCACGGCCGTCGTGTCGTGCTCGGCGTCAAGCGTCAGGCTCACCAGGTGCACGTCGGCATCGCTCTCGGCCACGTGTTGCTGGAGCTCGGCCAGACGCTGGGCCTGGGCCGGGCAGAAGTGCTCGATCGGGCAGCGGGCGTAGAAAAACGTGATGAGCTTGTGGCGCGGCTCGAGCTCGTGGAGGTGAAAGGCCTCGCCCCGGGCGCTCACCAGCTCGAGGTCCGGCACGTGGTCCCCGACATTCAACGCGTCGTCGGGCGGCGCGGCGGCGTCGGGCGCGCCGCCGGACTGCTGCTCGGCCGGGCGGATGTTCACGATCTGGTAGACGCCCTCGATCCGGACCATGTCGAAGAGGATCGCGTCACCGGGGGCCAGGCCTTGGAGCTCGCGTGGCTCGGCGACCTTGAGGTCCATGACCATCGCGCGCATGAAGCCGGGGATCTCCTCGTGGTCGACCGTAATGGACTCGGCCTCCGGGTCGAGGCGCACAACGACGCCGCCGACGTCGCGGTAGATCGGGCTGGCGTTGTCGGCGGCGGGTTGCTCCGTGTCGGGCCCGGGCGAGCGCATCGTGGTGCCGACGTACCAGCCCACGCCGATGACCAGGACGACGAGCACGGCCGGGAGGAGCCAGCGGGGACGGGTCGGATTGGCGTTGTCGCTCATGTCAGAACTCCTGCCGCGGGATTGCCCACCGGCCCAGGGCGCCGAGCGCGAGAAGCCAGAGGGCGTAGACGGCGAACGCGGTGAGCCAGATGTTCTCGAAGATGGCCCGGCCAACCTCCAACTCGTCGGTGTCGAACGGCACGGCCTCGAGGCCGACCATCGCGCCGATGCGGAAGATGCCTGCCGGATTGATCAGCAGCAGGACGAGAAAGAGCGTCGGCGTATGAACCAGCCAGCCGGTCTCGGTGAGCACGTAGAGGACGATCTCCCAGCCGGCGATGACCAGAATCCAGACACCGAGCGTCGCGAGCAGGCCGGTCACGGGGCTGGTCAGCAGTCCGATGAGCAGCCCGCCGAGCACGCTGACCAACACCAGGCCCACGGCCAGGGCCCCCAGCGCGGCGAGGGTGCCGGGGATGCCGGCCTGGACGGCGGCGGGAGCCATGAACAGCACGAGCAGCACGAGGCACCAGGTGCCCGTGCCCAGGAGCTTGCCCAGCAGCAGCTCGCCGGGGCCGATGGGCTGGGCGAAGAGCATCGCTCCCTCGGCGCGCGACTGCTGGCCGCTGGCCCAGCCCACGAGCATGGCCAGCAGCGAGCCGAAGAACAGGATCGCCTGGATGAGCACCAGCGGCAGCGTCTCCGGCGCCGGCGACGCGGCGAGCATCGCGGTGCCGCCCATGATGCACGCCAGGGCGAAGACCTGGAGGAACCGGTTGCCCAGGCCCAGCATCAGATCCCACATGTAGACCGCGGCGAGTCGGCTCATGAGCCCGCGCCCCCCGCCGGGGCGTCGACCACGCGGCCGGCGCTGCAATGCCGATGGACCGCCTCCGGGCCCCAGTCCTGCTCGAGCTGGCTGGTCACGAGCACCGCCGCGCCGCGACGCGCCTCGGCCTGCGCCCAGCGGGCCAGCTCGTGGCGCCAGCCCGGGTCGAGGCTGGCCGCCGGCTCGTCCATGACAATCAGCCGGGGCTGGAAGAAGAGCGTCAGCGCCAGGCCCAGGCGTTGGCGCATCCCACCCGACAGTGCGTCGACGCGCTGGCGCTCGGCGTCGGCGAGCCCGACGCGCTTGAGCCAGGCGCGCGGAGCGTCGAGACCGGTGCCGCGCAGGCGGGCGTGGAAGCGCAGCAACTGGCCGAGGCGCGCCCGAGGCGGCAGGCTCACCTGCTGCGGAAGGAAGCCCCAGGCGGCGCGGGCCCGCCGCCAGGTGCCCGCCGAGGCGCCGGTGAGGACCCGGCCGTCGTACAGGACCTGACCCGCGTCGAGGCGGCGCAGCCCCACGAGCACGTGCAGCAGCGTGGTCTTGCCGCTGCCGTTGTCCCCGGCGAGCACGACGCACTGGCCGAGCTCGACGGCCAGCGACGCGCCGTCGAGGACCGCGTGCCGGCCGTAGCGCTTGCGGACCTGTCGCGCCTCAATCATCGTCGGGCCTGCGGACAAGCGGATGCGGGTCGGTGATGTAGCGCGTCCCGGGCAGGGGCACGCGGGCCAGCGCCCACTCCAGCGCGGTGACGCCGGCGCTGCCGGTGAGCAGTTGGATGGGCGGGAACCGCTCGCGCGTCGCGGCCAGCAGGTCGACCTCGTGGTGAGGCCATTGCGAGATGCCGTCGCCGGTCAGGTCCATGGGCAGGGCGCCGTGCCAGTGGTTGCCCACGCCGTCGACGGACCAGTCGTTGGCCGGGGCGGGGCCGGTCAGCTCGATCTGCCGCATGTTAAGGCCGATGCTGTTGCGCGTGAAGCGGTTGTCGCGCGAGGAGCTGTTGATGGTCATGGAGGCGAGGTTGGCGAAGACGCGGTTGCCGCGGAAGTCGTTGTTGTTGGAGTTCTGAAGCCGCAGGCCGACGCGGTTGCCGCGGATGGTGTTGCGGCGGATCTGCGAGTTTTCGACGTTCTGAAGCAGCAGGCCGTACGCCCGGAACCCGCCGTGGTCGCGCATGAGGTTGTCGTGGACCTGGAGGTTGCGTGAGAACATCAGCGCCGGGCCGGCGACGTTGTCCCAGAGCTCGTTGCCAGCGACGGTGTTGTCGGAGGAGTACATGTAGTGGATGCCGTAGCGGCAGTCGTGGATGCGGTTGTCGCGAAAGGCGGCGTCGCTGGTGTGGGCGACGTAGATGCCGTCGCGGGCGTGGTGGATGTGGTTGTCTTCGACGACGGCGCCGTTGGCGTTGAACAGATGCAGGCCGTTGCCCATCAGGGCCTGGACGCGGGGCGGGGCGTGGTGGCCGGCGTCCTCGCGGGCGTAGGCTTCGGCGCCGATGATCCGGGCCTCGGTGTCGCCGGCGGCCAGCCCGGCGACGTGGTTGTCCACGAGGCGCACGCCGTGGGCCCGGCGGACGTAGACGCCGTGCAGGTTGTCGCGCAGCGTCAGGTTGGCCAGATGGGCGTTGTCGCCGAGCACGAACACGCCGGCGTCGTCGCGCGAGAGGTTGTGCCCCGAGCCCGTGATCTCGAGCTGCTCGAGGCGGACATCGTCGGCTTCAATGGTCACGACGCTGCCGCGCCGGTCGCCGACGAGGCGCGCCCCGGCCTGGCCGCGGAGGGTCAGGGGGCGCGAGACGACGACGGGCCCGCGATGCTCGCCGGCTTCGAGCACGAGAATGTCGCCGGCCGCAGCGTGGTCGATCGCATCCTGGAGGTCGCCGCCGGGCGGCACCTGGCGCATCTCCTCGGCGCGGGCCTCGGCGGCCAGGATCGCGACGCCCAGCGCCAGCAGCAGCGCGGGGAGGCGGCCGGTCATCGCCGCACCTCCAGCTCGTACAGCGGCGGCTCGTTGCGGGAGTGGAAGATCGCCAGCCCCATCGCCAGCAGCGCCGCGATGAGCAGATAGCTCGCCGCCCCGGGCAGGGACGTCTGCGTCATGTTGGCGATCTGCTTGGTGCCAATGAGCGCCGGCCAGAAGGGATCGGGGTTGATCGGGGCGCGCGGGTCCAGGTCGTGGCCGTAGGAATACATCCGGTAGACGAAGTTGGCCAGCGAGAAGAGGCAGAAGTAGACGTAGAGCACGACGTGGTCGATCAGCTTGCTCATCACGCCCAGCACCGCCGCCCGCAGGCCGAAGAGAATGAAAAAACCCAGCGCGAAGGGGATCCACGTCATCTCGACGAAGTCGGCCTGGTGGACCTCCTGCATGCCGATGTAGTGGTTGAGGATGTTGATCTCGGCCAGGTCCTGGCCCTCGCGGCCGCCCTCGAGCTTGT
>SLDI01000113.1:0-4589 GCA_007125385.1 Phycisphaeraceae bacterium
CCGCCGCCTTCAAGGCCCACATCCGCGACGTCGAGGACGACGGCATCGTCATCGTCAACGATTCCGAATTCGAAAAGCTCAACCTCCGAAAAGCCGGATACGCCGACGGCTACAACCCCGTCGAGGACGAGCAATACCTCCAGAACTACCGCATCTTCCGCGTGCCCATCACCCGACTGAACACCGAAGCCCTCGCGGACTCCGGCCTCGGCGCCAAGGACGTCGGCCGGTGCAAAAACATGTACGCCCTGGGCATCGTCTACTGGCTTTTCGACCGCCCCATCGAGACCACCGTCAAGTTCCTCGACGACTACTTCCGCAACAAGAAAAACCTCCCCGAGGTCGCCGACGCCAACATCGCCGCACTCAAGGCCGGGTACTACTTCGGCGAAACCGCCGAAATCTTCTCCGAACGCTTCGAGGTCGAGAAGGCCTCCATCGCACCGGGCAAGTACCGCAAGGTCACCGGCAACGACGCGCTCGCCATGGGCCTCGTCGCCGCCAGCGAGCTCTCCGGCAAGAACATCATCTACTGCTCCTACCCGATCACGCCCGCCAGCGACATCCTCCACTCGCTCGCCGGCCTGCGCAACTTCGGCGTCCGCACCTTCCAGGCCGAGGACGAAATCGCCGCCGCCGCCGCCGCCATCGGCGCCTCCTACGCCGGCCAGATCGGCGTCTGCGGCACCTCCGGGCCAGGCTTCGCCCTCAAGAGCGAGGCGATCGGCCTCGCGGTGATGACCGAGCTGCCCATGGTCGTCGTCGACGTGCAGCGCGGCGGACCGTCGACCGGCCTGCCCACGAAAACCGAACAGAGCGACCTGCTCATGGCGCTGTTCGGCCGCAACGGCGAGAGCCCCGTGGTCGCGCTCGCACCCCAGTCGCCCGCCGACTGCTTCGACATCGCCATCGAAGCCGTACGCATCAGCCTCCAGCACCTCGTGCCCGTCGTGATCCTCAGCGAAGGCTACCTCGCCAACGGCGCCGAGCCCTGGCGCATCCCCGACGCCGACGGCTTCGAGAAGATCGAGGTCCACCACCCCGCCCCCACGACCGATCAGCAGCCGTTCGAGCCTTACGCCCGTGACGAGAAGCTCGTTCGGCCGTGGGCGATCCCCGGCACCGCGGGCCTCGAGCATCGCATCGGCGGGCTCGAGAAAGAAGACGTCTCCGGCAACGTCTCCTACGACCCGGACAACCACCAGCGCATGACCGACCTGCGCCAGGAAAAGATCGCGCGGATCGCCCAGCTCATCCCGCCGGTCGAGCCCTTCGGCGACGCCACCGGCGAGCTGCTCGTCCTCGGCTGGGGTGGCACGCACGGGGCGATCCTCACAGCCGTCGAGCGCGCACGCGAGACGGGCCAGGACGTCTCCTGCCTCCACCTGCGCCACCTCAACCCCATGCCCGCCAACCTCGGCAACGTGCTCTCACGCTTCCAGAAGGTGCTCATCCCCGAACTGAACACCGGCCAGTTGCGCACGCTCATCCGCGGCCGCTTCCTCGTCGACGCCAGAGGGCTCAACAAGGTCCAGGGCAAGCCCTTCCTCGTCGAGGAGCTGACGCAGGCGATTGACCTGATGCTCAGCGGCGCCTGGGGCGACGCCGAATCGCTGATCCCGCGCGACCACGTCGTGCGCGGCGAGGGTGTGCACGCGGCGGGGCGTGGCGGGGGTGACGTCAGTGGCAACGGGCAGCCGCGGTGAGAAGGAGATCGGCGACTGGATCTCCATGATAGGATACGGATCATGACTGGCGATCATCCGCTGCCAAAACCGTCCCAAGCGTTGCCCGCTCTCGTCAACGTCTTCCTCCCGGGAGTAGGGCAGCTTATCCAAGGCCGTGTGCTTGCCTGGATTTTTTGGTGGGTCGTCTTGTTCGTAAGTGTAACAGCGATTTCGGTGGGGATCGGACTGATTACCACGCCGATCCTATGGTTGATCTGCATAATTGAAGCGGCGAAGCACAACCCGCATGTGCGTCAGCCGGGGATCTATGGGCGCGGCGGAACAGTCGTCTTGGTATTGATCGGGATCGTGATACTTGCGGCGACGCTGATATACGTTGCTGATTTTCTAAGAGGCCCACTGATTGGCTAGTAAGAGTGATTCTCATTTATGTCCGAGTAGATCGTCAGGCGCGGAGTCAACGAGACCTGTTTCGGTAGGATCATCGCGATGCAGACGCAACAGCTACGCGAAAGCCTGAAGAATGAGCCGTTCCGTCCGTTTCGGATGCATCTTGCCGACGGGCGGTCGCTACGCGTCGTGCACCCTGAGCAGGTATCGGTATCGCCCGGTGGCCGGACCGCAGTCGTGTGGTTGGGCGACGAGTCCTCCCAGATCGTGGATGTGATGTTGGTCACGAGCCTGGAGTTTGAGGACAACGGACGGATGGAGAAGACGGGATGAATCGCCGTCTTGCTGGCAATCTGCGGCTGACTTCGCCCCGGTGGCATGAGGCGCTCCTTGCGGAACGCAAAAGGCAGGTGCGCGAGAGTGTGACAAGGTTTCTCACGCTCGCGGAGCTTCGACGGAAGGTGCGACAGGACATCGGCGACGAGGAGGCCGCTTCGCGAAGCCGCCAGCGGCGGGACAATGAGTTGACAGACGGAAGGTAAGGCGACAATGCCCGAACAGAACCTCAACGTGCTCAAACCCAAGGACTACGCCTCCGACCAGGACGTGCGCTGGTGCCCGGGCTGCGGCGACTACGCCATCCTCACCCAGGTGCGCAAGGTCGCCGCCAAAATGGGCATGCGACGCGAAAAAACCGTCTTCGTCTCCGGCATCGGCTGCGCGGCTCGCTTCCCCTACTACATGAACACCTACGGCTTCCACTCGATCCACGGCCGGGCCCCCGGCTTCGCCACCGGCATCCGACTCGCCAACCCCGAGCTCGACGTCTGGATCGTCTCGGGCGATGGCGACGCGCTGAGCATCGGCGGCAACCACCTCATCCACCTCCTGCGCCGAAACGTCAACGTCAACTTCATGCTCTTCAACAACCGCATCTACGGCCTGACCAAGGGCCAGTACTCGCCCACCAGCGAGCAGTCCAAAAAAACCAAGTCCAGCCCCATGGGCTCGGTCGACGCCCCCATCAACCCCATCGCCATCGCCCTCGCCGCCGAAGCCAGCTTCGTCGCACGCAGCGTCGACGTCGACAAGAACCTGCCCGACGTCATCGAGCGCGCCGCCCGCCATCGCGGCGTAAGCTTCCTCGAAATCTACCAGGATTGCAATGTTTTCAACCACAAAGCATTCGCCTACGCCACCGACAAGGACGCCAAGGAGGACCACCTGCTGCGACTCGAGCATGGCAAGCCGCTGGTCTTCGGCAAAAACCGCGACAAGGGCATCCGCCTCGCCGGCCACCGCCCCGAAGTCGTGGAACTGGGCAAGGGCGTCACCGAGGACGACCTGCTCTTCCACGACGAGACGGACGTCTCGCTCGCGTTCATGCTCGCGCAGATGAAGCACCCCCACTTCCCCGAGCCGCTGGGCGTGTTCCATCGCGCCACCGACCGCCCCTGCTACGAGGATCTTCTCCAGCAGCAGGTCACCGAGGCGGTCGAACGACGCGGCCGCGGCCGCCTCGCCGACCTGCTCAACAGCGGCGACACCTACACCGTCGAGGAGTCGGCTCAACCAGGCCACCGCCTGCACGAGTGACCCACGCCGGTTGATGCTGCACATGTCTGTGTGGGGGGCTATCGGAGATATGTTTCGTGGCGACTCGTGCTTTACCTGCGCGTATGCGGCCGTAGCGTGTTGCATGCAAGCGCGGGAGGAGGAAGGCGGAAGCCATGACCAGAGCTAAGACGGTGCGGCAAGGCGCAGGCCAGGACCAGCCCGGCGCCGCGATCGACCACGAGACGCTGGCGGGATCAACGTCCGACGCCTCCGACGCGGCGGCGCAGGCCACGGCGGCGCCCGTCGCCGAGCCGACAGGCAACGGCCGCGTCGGCGCCCGGGACGACCTGCTCTACGAAAACCTCGAGCTCGCGTTCCCGCGCATGCGCGGGTTCTGGCGCGAGGCGGATCCCTGGACCCGGGGCGCGTACGAGCGCATGCACCGGGCGCGTCATGGTGACGTGGGAATGTCGCTGCTCGACCTCCTGCTTCAGCCCCTGCTGCGCCGCTTGTACGCGCGCAGCCGGCGTTCGCCCGGCACCGACACGCCCGCCCCGCCGGCCCGGTCGGCCCCCGCGCAGGACGGGGCGCTGGTGGGCGAGATCGAGCGCCTCTCACGCGCGGTCCAGGAGCTGGAGCAGTCGGTGACGCAGATCGCCTCCCGGCCGATGGTGGTCCAAGGCCCCGCCCGCGACGTGCGCTTCCGCCACCAGCCACGTCAACGCAGCGCCGAGCACAGCGCGGTGCTCAAGGAAATCTTCGAGACCAACCTCGAGCTTCGGCAGACGATGCATCAACCCGCCCAGCCGTCGGAACAGGCAGCCTAGGCTGCGTCCGAAAACCGCAGAAGTGGGGGTGCCACGGCTTGTCCCGAAGGGCAAGCCGTGCGGCGGCCGACGGGGGCACGGCTTGCCGCTTCGCGGTCAAGCCGTGGCACCCACTTTTCGGACGCAG
>SLDI01000747.1:0-4583 GCA_007125385.1 Phycisphaeraceae bacterium
CGTCGGCGATGAGGCGGTCGCCGAGCACCGGGGCCTCGGCACTGGCGGTGGCGTGCCACTCAGTACGGCGCGATTCACTCCCCGTGGGCTCAAGGCCATCGTCGTCGTTGATCTGGAGCAGAGCGTAGGAGTAGCTCGACGGGCCGAGGTACTGCGGGCCGTTGGGGATCCAGGCGCCCTTGTCGCCGTCGACAGGGCTGATCAACTGCGTCGTGGGCAGGTGGTCGGCATCGATGAGGATCGCGTAACGTCCCGCGACGGTTGAGCCGTGCTGGTCGGCGGACTGGATCCAGATCGAGCCGCCCTCGATGAAGCGGCGGCCGTCGAAGCCCGGGTACCACTGGTTATTGGCGTGGGCGTGCAGGACCATCGCCTGGTGGATGGTGCGGATTTGGCTGGCGGACTGGGCCCGGCGGGCGGCGGTGCGTGCCGCGGCGAGGGCGGGCAGCAGGAAGGCGATGAGCGTGGCGATGATGCCGATCGCCACGAGCAGCTCGATGAGGGTGAAGCCAGTGGGGCGTCGTGCCATGGTGACGGGGCCGTGATCGCGGGCCATCCCCGCTACCAGTGTGCGCCGGCGGCGTCGGTCGGGTCAAGGGTTTCCTGGGCCGGCGGTGGGATCGCCGATATGCACCGGCTGCTGGTGATGCGAGGCGGGGGCGGCCGGCACGAAGGGCCTGTCCCACATGCGCGGGTGGTTGCCGGTGCCTGCCTCGGCCTCTGCCTGGCTCGGTGACGACCATGCCCCGGAGCGGAGCCGTTGGCGTGGTGCCGCCTGCCGGGCGCTCAGTCGCAGCAGGTCAAGATGAGCCGGCCACAGCGCTGGCAGAACCACTTTTGTTTCTTCTCGACGCCGGCCCCGCCGCAGACGAGGCAGCGGGGACGCTCGTCCCGTACGTCGCCGGAGCACTGAGCTTGAGCGGGTTGCTGAGGTTGCCTGTCGGTGTCGTGACTCATCGTGATGTAGGGTGAGCGAGGATGCGCCGACAGCGATGTCGATGAAAACGTGATTTACCCGCGGAAAAGGTTCAGTCCGGAGGGTACACCGCGTCCGCCGCATCACCACCTTGTGAAACGTGGTTTCGGCGACATCGGTGTCATCACGTGAGCAGCGCTTGAACGAGCAGATCGTCCACGCCATCCGCTACTCGCGGCGAGGCCGCCACTGCCGCGCCAACTCCTCGGCCCGCTGGACATCTTCCGCGGGCATCCACCCGATGAGCTGGCTGCAGAGTTCGGTCATGGACGGCTCATCCGCCTCGGCGCGCTTCGCCCACATATACGCCTCGACGCGGTCGAACGATGTCCCCTCGCCCAAGGCACAGCAGGCCGCAAGCCTGGCCTGAGCCTCCACCAAACCCTGTTCCGCAGCCCGGCGGTACCACCGCGCGGCCTCCGCCTTGTCGCGGGGCACCGTGTGGCCATAGCCCAGAAGGCACCCGAGGCGATACTGCGCCTCAGCGTGGCCCTGTTCCGCCGCCGCACGGAACCAGCGCGCGGCCTTCAGCTCGTTCGACTTCATGCCCTTGCCCTCGTGATAGGCGGCCGCCAACCGGTACTGGGCTTCGGCATTCCCCTGCTCCGCGGCGTGGCGGAACCACTTAGCAGCCTGCTTCTCGTTGAAGGGCATCCACTGCCCCGCGGCATGCATCAAGCCGATCAGCATCTGTGCATTGGGGGCACCACCCTCGGCCGCGACCTCCAGCCAGCGAACGCCCGCGGCTGGATCCTGCTCGACGCCCGGACCCCCGAGATAGGCGAACCCGAGGCGTTCGGCGGCCGCGGGATCGCCGGCATCAGCAGCACGGCGATAAAGCTCGATCGCGCGACGCTCATCCTGCTCCACGCCCTGGCCGGCCTCATGCAGGTCGGCGAGCTTGACCTGCGCCAACGTGTGGCCCTGCTCGACCGCCCGTTCAAGCCATCGCGCGGCTTCCACCTCATCCTGCGGCAGGAGGATGAGGCCGAGAACGGTCTGGGCCCCGGCCTCGCCCGCCTCGGCAGCGCGGCGGTACCAGCGCAGCGCCTCGACCTCGTCCTGCGCCACGCCGTAGCCCTGCTCGTACAACCCGCCGAGCATGAACGAGGCCCTGGCGTGGCCCGCCTCGGCAGCGTGGCGATACCAATTCGCTGCTTCGGCCAAGTCCTCGAGCACGCCATCGCCGTCGGCGTATCGCTCGGCGAGGTCGAACTGGGCCGCCGGGTCACCCTGCTGAGCCTTCTGTTGGAGGTCGTCAGTGAGTGTGTGCATGATGTGCCTCCTGATTCACGTGCATACTACCGGCGGATGTGCCGTATCATCAAGTGCACTCGAAACGCGCTGGCGTGAGGACTGATTATGTTAAGCCTTGACGAGCTCGTAAAAATGGAGGGATACACTGTTGTCCAAGAAAATGGGGTAGATCCGTCACGTGCATCGCAACGGACATCATGTCCGGGGATTCGTGCTCTCCATGAAGATGTATTTTTAGTGACATTCGTGTCATGCGGTATTTGTCGTCTCTGCACGCTGTGCCATGCAATCCGCCGCGTCCTCTGAACAGCCGTGTCGTAAGGATCATGTGAACGGCGGGGCCTTGGTCGTGGCCATGCACACGAGTGGAGCCCACGCCACCCAATCGCCAACAACGTGTGCAAGCGCGTTTCACGATAGCGCGCTTTCATATGAAGTCCCGCCTTGGTAAAATCAACGCATGCCTATCAGTGTTTCCGCTGTGATCGTAATCGGCTGCACGTCGCTCGCGACGCTCGCTGTCGCCGGCGTCATCGCCGGCTTCGTCGGGTTCTTCGGTATCGGGGGCGTCGGCCTGCTGCTGGCCGCATCCGGTATCGCCGCGGCCCACCTGTGGGGCTAACAGCTTCCAAAAGAAGCCCTGCTCCGTCGCGGATCCCGCAGGTGGAGCGGGTTCAGGATGCACGGGTGGACCGCTTCGGCCAGCCGTGAAACACCGCATGATCATGGGAGTCGTGCCCGTAGCGGAACCCGGCGAACGGGTAACTCTGCACCCACGTAGCAACCAAGGCGGGAGATTCGCCAGGCCGGTGGACGTGGGTCCGCAAACGAGCCGTGCGGGTAGGTCGCCTCCGGGCGATGACGCTGCCCGCCGTCCATGGCGCTGGACACACGATGCGAATCCAGTATTCCTGGCTTGGAGAAGGACCGGGGCAATATGCACAGCAGGCTGACGATCACACTGTTCGCCGACCAGACCGGCCCCCACCATGAAATCTGGCACGCTTTGTTCACCTACCGTGGCGACGATCTCTGGATGTCGCTTGAGGCCGGCTGGGTGGGTGACGCGGAGTTGGAGGTGACGCAGATGCTGGCTCGCGTGCCGCACGTGCTGGCGGATCCGCAGCGGCTGCGGTGGTCGCTGGCTCGTGGTTCGACCAACCCGCTCCAGGGGCAGGTCGCGGAAGTCAAGGTCGACGAGGACTTCTCGCTGGCGGCCATCGATCATGACGCCGACCGGGCCGCCGCCTGAGCCGACGGGGCACCAGGTTGTCGGTGCCGCGAGCCGTCGTGCCGGGCGGTTGCAGTGCGGGCGTGCCCAATGGTGAGCCCCGGTGAGCGGCATTGCATCGACGAGGATGCTGCACATGGCCTGGCCCGGATGCCGGGCACGTGTCACCCATGTCGTTGAAAATGCTGTAGCACCGCCATGAGCGTCGCACTCGTCGGACATGGTGTCCGCTGGCGGTGCCGATGAAGATGCGTTTTCATCGACATGGATGTCACCGGGCTTGTTGGCTCGATCTGTCGGTGACGTATGAACCGATCAAGAGTCGGGGGTCTGGCAGCATCGGATCCGTGCCGGCTTGATCACCGATACGCTGCCTTTCCGTGACAGGAACTACCACAAGGCGGGAGACAGGCCCGACCAGCTTGATTACCTCAGACCTGAATCCGTGACCGCTGTGCCGCGTGGCGGGGCCGGCGTGCGCGACCGATTGGACGCGGACTGACGGCGCGACGGCCACAGTCACCGCGCCCAAGCCCCAGCCCAACTACGTGCAGATTGTCGATCATTCGGCCCAACCGGTCAGCAACATGACGCACGCGCCTCAGCCTGGGCGCCAGCCCAGCCAACGCTCGTACATCGCACCGCACACGCACGACCACGCGCACGACAGGCTCAGGTGCAATCGCCAGCGCCGGCCGCTGCGCGTCAGCTTCGCCGCCAGGTACATCAGATCCTGAATCACACGCCGCAGCCGACGACGCTGCACCCGACGTCCGCCCTGCCGGTCGCGCTTGACGCTCGCCTGATCCTCCGGCGGCAGCGCATCATTCTCATCCAGTGCCCGCTGGCCCGTCACACGCAACGCGTTGTACGCCAGCATGCCAAGCTCCAGCACCAGCGCGTTGGTCGCGAACTTGCCGCTGGGCAGACGCTCCATTGCCATATCGCTCTTGAGCTCGCTGTGGAACTGCTCGCTCGTCGCATGATCGTGGTACAGGTCGATCACCTTCTCTGCCGACACCTTCGTTCGCGCCAGGCTCGTCCACCACGTGCTCAGCTCCACGCTGGGCACCAGCAACTGCTGACCGTCGGCCGTGCTCGTACGCTCGGTCAGCTCGA
>SLDI01000662.1:0-4577 GCA_007125385.1 Phycisphaeraceae bacterium
ATCGCCGAGCTGGCCGGCCCCCGGTTGCGCCTGGCGGTGGCGGAGGATGGCGAGCTGGCGCGGGTGGCGGCGGCCCTGTGGCGGTCGGATCACGCGCGGCCGGAGTTCGTCACACTGCCATCGCGCCCCGCGGCGGACGCGGTGGCGCGCGGCCGGGTCGACGCGGCGGTCGTCTGGGCGGTGCACGCCCGGGCGTACCCGCACCATGAAACGCTTCCACTGGACGCGGCGCCGGCCCAGTGCCCGCCGCTGGTGGTGATGCTGCGCCGCGAGGCCGACGAAGCCCAGCGCTTCGCCGCGTTCCTTGCCGGCGAGGTCGCGGCCGCGGCCTTTGCGCGCTACGGGTTTGAGGTCGCCGACCGCCGATGAGGTTGCCCGAGATGACTGCCACGCGAGCCATGCTGGCGGGAACCTTTGCCGGGGCGTTGGTGCTGGTGCTGGCGCTGCGGGTTGGCGTTGGGACAGGCGTGGAGCCGGGCCAGGCGCCGCTGCGTCTGTTCTGCGGCGCGGCGATGAGGCCGGCGGTGCAGCCGATCGTCGAGGCGTTTGAGCAGCGTCATGGCCAGGCGGTGCAGGTGCACTACGGCCCGTCAAACGTGCTGCTGAGTCAGCTCGAGACCGGCCCCGAGCGTGTGGACGTGTTCCTGCCCGGCGACGCCTGGTACGTCGAGCAGGCCCAGCGCGGGGGGCTTGTCGAGCCGAGCGAGACCGTAGCGGGCTTTCGCCCGGTTATCGCCGTGCGAGCAGGCAACCCGCACGGGATCCGGCACATCGCCGACCTGACCCGGCCGGGCGTTCGCCTGGGCGTGGCCGACGAACGATCCACCGCCCTGGGCCGGATCATGCCCGCGCTGCTGACGCGCAGCGGCCTGTCGGCTGACGCGCTCACGCCCAACGTCCGCTTCACCGCCGCCACCGCCCCGGAACTGGGCATGAACCTGGGCCTGGGTCACATCGACGCCAGCATCGTCTGGGCGGTCGCGGCGCATCAGCACGAGGGCGTCGAGGCCATTGAGATTGACGCGGCGCACAACGTCATCGCTCCGCTGGCGATTGCGCCGGTGCGCGGCGAGCCGGGGCACCCGGCGGCCGGCGTGCTGATCCAGTTCTTCCAGCAAGCGGAGGCCCGCCGGATCCTGCGCCAACACCACTTCGTGGTGCCCCAGGCCGGTGAGCCGCTCGATTTCCAGGCCTATGGCGAGGTGATCGTCGAATGAAGTATGTGCCCCTGATCGCTGTGCTGGCCCTGGTCGCGGCCCTGGGGATCGGGCTCTGGCGGGGCGGCGCCGGCGACGCGGACGAAGGCTTCGCCACACTCGACGCCGAGCGCCACATCGTGATTCACTGCGGCAACTCGATGCGCCCGGTGGCGGAGCGTCTGGCCGAGCGGTTCCAGCGCGAGCAGGGCATCGCCGTGCGTTTCAACTTCGGCGGCTCGGCGGAGTTGCTGGCGGCGATCGCGCTGGGCGAGGTGGGCGATCTTTACCTGTGCCACGATCCCTACGCCCAGCGGCTGGCGGACGCGGGCCTGCTCGCGCGGGCCGAGACGGTGGGGCATCTGGAGCCGGTGCTCATCGTCGCCCCGGGCAACCCGCATGCGATCGGCTCGCTGGCGGACCTGGCCACGCCGGGACTGCGTGTGGGCTTGCCTGATGCGCGCTACTCGACGGCGGGGGCGATGGTGGCGGCGGAGCTTGAGCGCCGCGACCTGGCCGAGGCGGTGCAACGCAATACGCGCGTGCAGACGCGAGGCCACAACGACGTGGCGATGGCGCTGATCAACGGTCACGTCGACGTGGCGATGGCGTGGAACTTCATCGCCGGCTACCACGCCGCCGGCCTCGAGCCGGTGGCCAGCGGCATCGACTGGCCCGAGACACGCGTAACGCTGTGCCTGCTGACACACGCGCGCGACGTCAAGGCGGCGCAGCGCTTCATCGACTTGGCGCAATCACCCTGGGGCCGGCACACCTTCCAGGAGATGGGGTACACGCGCAGCGGATCGGCGCCATGAGCGAGCAGGCGATCCCCACCCCCGGCCTGGTCACCACAACGCCGGCGACGCGCCCGCGCCGCCAGCGACCCACGCTCGTACACGTGGTCACGGCGGCGACGCTGCTCGCCTACGCGGGCATGCTCGCGACGCTGCTGCTGGCCAACGCCGCCTACCTCGAGCCGGCGAGCTTCATCGAAATTTTCCGTAGCGCGGACCTGCGTTTCGCGCTGCGCCTGAGCCTGGTCACCGCAACGCTGGCGACGCTGCTGTCGCTGGCGCTGGCCATCCCCGTCGCCTACGCCCTGACTCGCGTGCGCCTGCGCGGCTGGTCGCTGCTCGATGCGCTGGTGGACGTGCCCATGGTCCTGCCCCCGCTGGTCATGGGCGTGACGCTGCTGGTGTTCTTCCAGACGCCGGTGGGCCGATTGATCGAGGCCACGGGGCTGCGATTCGTCTACAGCGCCGCGGGGATCGTGCTGGCGCAGTTCCTGGTGGTCTCGCCGTTTGCGATCCGGACGATCAAGGCGTCACTGGACGCGATCGACCCGCGCGTCGAGGACGTGGCGCGGACGCTGGGCTACTCGCCGGTGCAGGTCTTCTGCCGCGTGACGCTGCCGATGATGCGCGGCGGGATCGTCGCCGGCGCGGTGATCTGCTGGGCGCAGGCGATCGGGCTCTTCGGCCCGCTGATGGTCTTCGCCGGCACGACGCGGCGGCAGACCGAGGTGCTGGCCACGTCCATCTACCTCGAGCTGTCGATCGGGCGCATCCAGATGGCGCTGGCGATCTCGATGCTCATGCTCGCCGTAGCGCTGGTGACGCTGTGGTGCCTCAAGCGCGTGATGGGGCCGACGCGATGGATATGAGCCCGGGCAAGGCGCTGAGCATCCGGGGCCTGGCCACCGCCGTGCCCGGGTTCACCCTGCGCGACGTGAGCCTGGACGTGCCGCCCGGTCAATGCATGGTCGTGCTCGGGCCCACGGGCTCGGGCAAGTCGATGCTCGCCGAGACGATCTGCGGCCTGCGCCAGGCCGCCGCCGGACGCGTGAGCATCGGCGATCGCGACGTGACGGCGCTGGACCCGGCGCGGCGGCGCATCGGCTACGTGCCGCAGGACCACGCCCTGCTGCCGTTCAAGAACGTGCAACAGAACGTCGCCTTCGCCCTGCGCGCCCAGCGACTGCCACGCCGCGAGGTCCAGCACCGCACCGCCGACGTGCTCAAGATTCTGGGCATGGTCGCGCTGGCGCGCCGGCGGGTGCGCGAGTTGTCCGGCGGCGAACGCCAGCGTCTGGCGCTGGGCCGTGCCCTGGCGATGCGGCCGGAACTGCTGTTGTTGGACGAACCACTGGCGAGCCTCGATCAGCGCACCGCCGAGCAGCTCATCGCCGAGTTGCTGCGTATGCGCCGCGACAGCGGCATCACCAGCCTGCACATCTGCCACAGCCTGGACGAGGCGCTGAGCCAGGCGGATCACCTGGCCATCATTCGCCAAGGGCGCATGATCCAGACCGGGCCGCCCATGCGCCGCATCCGCCGCAGCGAAAACGACGGCTCCCACACCTCGGGATGCTTTCACCACTGCCTTGTAAGGGGCGGTGCGCCTCGCCGACCTACCTTCGGAAGCGGCTGGCGATGGCACTGCGCCGGGGTGACGCAGTACCAGTGTCGTTGCGGCCGCTTGTGGGACCCACAATCCTGGTGGAACAAGCGAAAGGGCATGTCATGGCATCTGACTCCGATGGAACCGCAAACGCCCCTGCTTCGCCGCGACCGCCGCGCCTGCGGTGGTGGGTCGCTCTGGCGGGCGTCGCGGTGGCGCTGCCGGTCGCTTATGGCCTGTACATGCTCGGGATCGGCAGCGTGACGGAGATTGTCACCGGCCCTGAGCCGTATCCTGCCGCCACGCATCAGGCAGCCTGGTCGGGGGATTCCGATCACCCCGGGCCGCGCGGGCCGCTGGGGCACTTTTCCTCCGACAAGCCGATCCTGGTGGACGAAGAAGGCCTGGCCATCCACGGCTATGACGTGGTCGCCTACTTCACAAAGGGACGGCCCGTGGAGGGGATCGCCGACCATGAGGTAGTACATGCAGGGGCGATCTTCCGCTTTTCTTCACCCGAGCATCTTGAACGGTTCAAGGCCGAGCCTGAAGCCTATGTGCCGGCCTACGGTGGCTATTGTGCGCTGGGCGTAGCGGGCGGCTACAAGGACGGGATGCATCCTGAAGCGTTCGAGATTGTGGACGGCCGACTGTTTTTCAACCTCACGCCGGGCATCCACCGGCACTGGCAATCGCGCATGGACGAGCTCATAGAGCGGGCGGACGAAAACTGGCCTCGCCTCAAGGACCCCGACGCGCCGGGTCCCGGCCTCGGTTCCGGTGCCGCTCCGCCGGCCGAAGCTGTGGAGGTCACCTGATCCCGAGGCCACCTTCGCCAAAGCTATCTTATTTACCCACACCGACGGCTGTTTCGCACCGCTGGGCGAGGCCGATTGAGGCGGATCTACCTCGCTGATTCGGTCGCCTCGTCTTCGGGCGCGCCCCGTATGCGCTTGAGCGAGGCGCGCAGGAGTTCGG
>SLDI01000095.1:0-4573 GCA_007125385.1 Phycisphaeraceae bacterium
CGATAGTTCACGGCATCGAGCGGCCCGAGCGTCGCCCCGCCGTTCTCGGGCATGATCGCCCGGCCGCCGCCCGCCTCGGCTACGCCCAGACGCGACAGGAGCGGGAAGTAGATGTCCGCTTCAACCGGTTCCGGGCCATTCCAGCCCACCTGTCCCCGCCACGTCGCCACGTGCCCCTCCACGCTCCCCTCCAGCAGCAGCACCATCGGCTGATCGTGATGCTCCAGCCGCGCCCACAACCGCTGCCCGTCGGCCTCATGCTCGACCACGCGAAAGCTCGACGCGGGGCACGTCAGTTGCCCCCCTCGGCCGTGAAGCACCACCGCCAACGGGTTGCCCACCGCCGCGACCGGCCCGTTCGGCCGAGCCCCTGACGCCAGGAGGATCGGCGCCCCGTCGGCCCGCTGCATCCGCACCAGGCACAACGCCTCGTCCACCACGGCGAACGCCAGGCTCAGGCCGGGCCCGCGCAGGGCCACTTCCCGCTGCACCAGCGACGTCTCACTCAACAGAACATCTCCCTTCACGCCTGCACCCACACCCCGCCACCGCGCTGGCCACGCCGCCAGACTCGCGGATCGGAGAAAAAGGACGGCAGGGCACCACCGCCCCACCGTCCTCGCTTATTCCTCTCACGCCGCATGCATCACGCGCTGCGGCGACGCCGACGCAGCAGCATCAGACCGCCGATGCCCAGCAGCGCCAGGCTGCCCGGCTCGGGCACCGCCGTGGCGTCACCCCCGCCGACAAGCAACTGCACGAACGGCGCGACGTCCGCCGTGTTGAACTCCCCGTCCTGATTGATGTCGCCGGCGGCGATCATGGTCGCCTCGTCCACGCCAAACGCCGCCTGGTAGCCCTCCGGATCCGTCAGCGCCTGCACGAACGGCGCCACATCGGCGGTGTTCACCGCACTGTCAAAGTTCATGTCGCCAAGCAGGATCTCGTCGTCCGCCTCCTCCAGCGCGATGCTGAATTGGCTGAACTCGCCCGTGTTTGAACGCGAGCCGAAGCCGGCGAAGCTGAAGCTCGCGTTGTCGAACTGATTGATGTCCACGATCTCGCCCTCGCCCGGGCCCACGCCGTCACCGAAACCATCGCGGAACTCGACCGTCTCCAGGTCCAGTTCCTGGTCGTTGAGCGAAAGGCTCAGGACCTGCCCGGTGGTGGTGTCCACGGAGTAGGTCAGCTCGTCGAACTCGTTGAGGTCGAAGTCGTCCAGGGCCAGGTAGCCAAAGTTGTCCTGGCTTCCGCCCACGCCGAGACTCGCGACGAGAAACGCGTCATTGCCGCCGGGAGGGCCACCCTGCGGCGTGTTCATGTTCGTGCCGATGCCGAAGCCGTAGAAATCGTCCCCGGCGCCGTCAAAGTTGGCCGGGCTGGTGTCCTCGTGCCAGTCGCGGAAGAAGCCGAGGTACCAGCCGCGGTCTTCTCGCGGGAACAGCCCGCCGTCGGAGCGGAACCGGCCGGAGATCGTCAGCACGCCGCTGGGGTTGCCGATGTCGACCTGCCCGCCCATGCCGAAGAAGAAATCACCGTCGCCGGGCAGGGTCACCGCCCAGCCCTCGGACTCGCTCAGGTCGGTCACGAACAGGCCATCGCCCTGAGCGTCATAGTTGCCCGCCACGCCCCAGCGCACGTCGTTGGGGTTGGCGCCGTCCGGCTCCAGGCCGGAGAACAACGGGCCGGGGTCGTCCTGCTCGACGGTCAGGTTGGCCGCGTTGCTGAACCCGTCCTCGACGAGCACCTGCGGCTCCGCCATTGCCTGGCCGGCCAACAAGGCCGCGCCGATTCCCAGAGGCCAGATGATTCGAGACATGACAATCCTCCTTTTCCCTTGAAACACTAAGAGGCCGTCTTTCGAGGCGGCCGAACGATCAATATGCCCGAGCCACCTCTCACCCGCCACCCCTGTCGCGTTCAATGGAGGCTGCGGGACCGGGTTGACCCCGCAGCCTCCGAGGAGGGATCCTCAACGGTTGCCACGCCCAGAACACGCGCCCGCAGCTCGACTGCGACACGGGCCGACCGACAGACGCGGACGAAATGGCTCTGCCCACCGAAAGGCGCTCATCTGTTTGCGTTCCAGACATGGTTGCGATCTCCCCTGGCCGTGAACCCCCAGAAGAACGGACCATCATCATACCCGAATCCATCCAAATCGAGATTCTCGTACCAAAGATTTCATTCGCGCGGCCTCCTCCACGCCGCGAACCGGCGCCGGAGCGGGCACGGCGCCCCGCAAGCCCGTGCCTCGCCCCGTACGCGACCCAGCATACCATCTTTCATACCAAATTTCAAGATTTTTCCAAATCGGCACGCTGCACGGCTTCGGCCTGGCGGATGCGAATTGACAGAGTACGCGGGGCCGCCACCACACGCCCTCTCGCGGCCTCCGCTTCAAATGAGCCTTCTGGAGTACCCCCTTGACAACCAAATCAGAGGTTGTTAAATTTTGGTAATGACGCAACACGCCCCGCACGAGCCTCCTCTGGTGCGGGCAGCGCCGTTTGCACAGCTCCGGTTGGACCTGTCACCGTCGGTTGTCGAAAAAGGAGCCCACCATGTCCCGCATCCACCGCAGTGGCTTCACCCTGATCGAATTGCTGGTCGTCATCAGCATCATCGCCCTGCTGATCTCGCTGCTGCTTCCGGCCCTGTCGGCCGCCCGCGATACCGCGCGGGTCATGCAGTGCCAGAACAACGCGCGGCAACTCGGCCTGGCGAACATGATGTACGCCGACGACCACAACGGCCACTGGCACGGCAAGGGGCCGATCGCCTGGGATACCGCCGTGGCGCCCTACCTCGGCGTGCCGCTGAGCGAGCAGGAGATGTATTGGAGCGACTTGCCCGACGGCACGCGTATGCCGCTGCTCAAGTCGCCGATCGATCCGGGCAATGAAACGGTCGAGCGCGGCATCCAGCGCCGCTCCTACATGCTTAACCTGGGCGCCGGGCCGGAGAAAGGTCGGGATCTGCCCGCCCGCCCCGAGGATTTCAAGCCCGCCAGTGCCAGCATCGGCCGGGCCACCCCCAGCGACACGGTGGCCATGGCCTCCTACTTCAGACCGCTGGAAGAAGGCCAGTGGGGCGCCGGCGAGGCGACCATGGGCGAGGTCAACGGCAGCGCCAGTGTCGTATGGCACTTCAGCAATGAATACCCCAACTGGATCCTCGCGATCTGGAACATGCCGAACCCCTACGGCACATACCCGCACCGCCCCACCCATCGAACCTGGCTCTTCTTCGACGGCCACGTCATCGTCGCCGAAGCCTCCGATGAGTTCCGCCGCCGGCACACCCGCTACAACAGGACGCCGCACCTCGAAGACGACTGACGACCGGGTGCGGGCCGGTCGCTCCCGTCTCCGACGCGACGATTCCCGCGCCTGCCCCGACGGCAGAACCGAGCAACGTCGACCAGGGGCGCGACCACGTTCCGATGAAGGCTAAAAGGATGCTAACCGACCCCATCCGCCCCAAATATGCCAATCTGCACCTCGGGGAGGCTGGGCACGCGTGATTTTCGACTGACCGACCGGCGCGCACACCCGCCAAGAACACGCATAAGAACTTAATACTAGTTGTTTGTGCCATATTTACGGATCCGCCTGTCCGGCCACGCGTGACGACGGAAATTTTTCGGACGAATCTTGACATTTTGGTATAATCGAATATCTTGGCAAGCAAAGGGGGGGGTGGTCGCGAATTCATTGTCATCGGCTCAGAGCGCTACGGTCGCCAACAGAAAGCCGACTCGGCGCCGGCACTTCAGTTTCAAACAGTCATCTTCGAAGGGGGGCGCCGTTGCCCCCAGTCCTTGGAAACGGGAGACAGCTCATGATCAGACCCACGCGAACAGTTTCAGCAGCAGCGGCAGCGGCCATGCTGGCCGCAGGGAGCGCTTCGGCGACCACGGTCATTGAGGACGGATTCACCGCCGGCGACGGCGGCGATCAACTTCACGGCCTTGCCCCGGACACGGTGAACCTGCCCGGGGGGACGTGGAGCTTCGCCGGCAACGCCGATGTCTGGGGCATCGATGCGGTGACCGTGGAGGACCATGCGCAGGAGGGCCGCGTGGCCGACGTTTCGCAGTTCGACACCGGCGCTCAGATCACGACCGGCGGCGTGATCGGCGGGGAAGTGACGCTCTCGGCCCGCGTGAGCGTGCCAACCGGGCCGAACATGGACGCCCACCGGGCGATCTTCCTCGGTACCTGGGAGCTCAATCACCAGGACGAGGACCCGGACGGCTTGGCCAACATGAACAGCGGCGATTTCCGCGGCATCGGAATCAACCGGGTCGGCGAGATCGTCACCCGCGACACCGAATGGCGGGAGACCGGCCTGTTGATCGACGACTTCGACGACAGCTTGTTCTACGACTTCAGCTTTACCTTCGATTCGTCCAGCGGAGACGTGCTGAGTTTGACGGTGGATTCGCAATCGTTCGACTTCGCCAATGATTCGCTCGTCGGTTCGCCGTTCGCCGGCGCTGCGCTGAACTACGTCGGGTTCGGCTCGCCGGGCGGTGGCGCGCAAGTGAGCAGCTTCACCGCCATCCCCG
>SLDI01000025.1:0-4570 GCA_007125385.1 Phycisphaeraceae bacterium
AGCGTGGCCAGGCGGGGGGGGTGTGCGGCCATGGCACTGGCGGACCAGCCGCCAGTGGCACCCGCAGCACCGGCGGAGACGAGCCGTCGGTGGCACGCTGTGGCCCGGGGGGGCAAGCGGCGCGTGGTCATGACGAACGGCCGTCGGCGTGTTGCTCGCGGCGGCGGCAGGCGGTACCGTTTGCGTTTTGCAGGAGGCACAACGCCATGAAGGTGATCTGCGACCGTGGGGCCCTGGCTGAATCGCTGAACCTGGTCAGCGGCGTGGTGGTGGCGCGTACGCCCAAGCCGGTGCTGGCGTGCGTCAAGCTCATCGCCGAGGCCGATGCGCTGACGCTCGCGGCGACGGACCAGGAGATGGCGGTGCGGCTGACGACGCCGCGCGTCGAGGTCCAGGAGCCGGGCGAGGCCTTGATCCCCGCGGACAAGCTCATCGCCATCGTGCGCGAGTCGATCGACCCGACGCTGACGCTGCACACGGAGCAGGACGACGTGGCGCACATCACGGGGCAGGACAGCCGGTTCAAGATTTACGGCCAGCCGGCGGCCGAGTTCCCCGCCCTGCCGGAGTTCACCGGCGAGGCGGACTTCGAGCTGACCGCGGGCGAGCTGCACCGGCTGGTGGCGATGACGATCTTCGCCACGGCCCGTGAGAACAGCCGGTACGCGATCAACGGCGTGCTGATGGAGCGTGACGGGTCGAAGCTGGTGATGGTGGCGACGGACGGGCACCGCCTGGCGCTGGCGCGGGGGGCGTGCCGGCCGGGCAAGGCCGAGCCCCGCAGCGCGATCGTGCCGACCAAGGCGCTGACGCTGCTGCTGCGGCTGATCGACGACGCGGAGCAGACGGTGAAGGTGAAGCTGGCGGAGAACCAGATCATGTTCGCCGCCGACGAGGCGATGCTGGCGTCGAACCTGGTGGAGGGCAACTTCCCGCCCTACCAGGACGTGATCCCCAAGGAGGGGGACAAGAAGGCGAAGCTGGCGACGGACGGGTTCATCAGCGCGGTGCGGCGGGCGGCGCTGCTGACCAACGAGGAGAGCAAGGGGGTGCGGATGGCCTTTGGTGAGGGCGGCCTGACGCTGTCGAGCCGGGCGCCGGAGATGGGCGAGGCGGAGGTGAGCGTGACGGTGCCGGAGTACAGCGGCGAGCCGATCGAGATCGGGTTCAACCCGGCGTACCTGCTCGATGCGCTGAAGGTGGTGGACACGGAGCAGGTGGAGTTCGAGTTCAAGGCGCCGAACAAGCCGGGCGTGCTGCGAACGGGGCCGAACTTTTTGTACGTGGTGATGCCGGTGAACCTGCAGTAGCGGGCCGGGGGCGAATCCGCGGGGCGGTTAGCTTGTGCCTGCCGGGGCTGGGGGCGGGCCCGGTGGGCTCACGCGGTGGGGGTTCTGCTCGATGAATGTTGCTCGCGACGGCGTGCCGGGGCGGGTTGAGACCGCTACAGTGGGGGGGCCAGTGTTATGAGAAGCTCCGTTCCGACCACCGATGTCCCGCCCCGCCCCGCCGCGTCAGCGGATGGTGCCGATCAGGCCGAGGCCGGTGCGGCTTTGGAGCCGTCGGCGGCGCGGGTGACGGGCAACGGCGAGGCGGAGGTGGCCGGCGATCGCAACGGGCAGGCGCAGATGGACGCCGGCGGCCGGGGCGGCGATGCGGCGCCGCGTGTCGGTTGGCTGGGGCGGCTGTCGCAGCGGCTGGAGGCGGGGATCTCGCGGCTGTCGGTGCGCAACAACTTCTGGCACCGCGTCTGCTCGTGGATCTGGCTGCCGCTGGCGTACCACAGCGGCATCCGCATGCCGAAGCAGTCGGCCAACGCCTTCTCGGTCGTGCTGCCGTTTCGCCGCTTCAACCGCAACTGGTACAACGCCATGGCCGGGGCCGCGCTGCTCGGCAACTCGGAGGTCGCCGGCGGGATGTACGTTTTCGGCCGGTGCGGCGCGGACTACACGGTGGTGTGCAAGCACCTGGATTACCGTTTTCTGCGGCCGTGCTTCGGCCCGGCGCTGTACCGCGTCGAGCCGATGGAGGACATCGACGCCCACCTGGCCAACGGCGGTGAGTTCAACATCACGCTGGACATGACGGTTGTGCAGATGGTGCGCAAGCCCGGGGAGCGCGAGCGGCGGGTGGGCAAGTGCACGGCCACGTTTCACGTCACGCCCAAGACGCAGGCGCGGCAGCGGCGGGATCGGCGTCGGCGGCGGCCGGCGGAGGGGTAAGCTGGGGTTCCGGGTTCGGGGATCGGGGATCCGTAGAGAAGAGAGGGTTCGGGGGCGGGGGTTCGGATTTCGCGAAGCCGCGAGCGGCTGCGTGGTTCGTGGTTCGGGCGTATGATGGCTTTCCATGGCTGACGCCCACGCCCACGCTGAGCAGAGCCCGGTCCCGGCACGCGGGCCGGCCGCAGCGCTGCTGTGGGCCTGCTTCCTCGCGGCGTCGTGGACGTGGGTCATCGGCATGCTCTTTCCCGTGCTGCTGGTGCGGGACTACGGCCTGGCGGGTTGGATCGTCTTCGCCATTCCCAACGTGGTCGGCGCCGCGGCGATGGGGTTCGTCGTGGCCACGCCGGCGCTGAGCCGACGCGTCGTCTCCAGCCACGGCGAGGCGTGCTATCGCTTCTCGGAGATCTGCATCGCGATGCACGTGTTCGCCGTGGGCTGGGCGTACACGCTGCTGCTGGGGGCGTGGGGGGTGATCGCGACGGGGTTCTTCGCGGTGGTCGTGTTCATGGCCGGGGCTCGGCCGCGGTGGCTGCTGACCGCCACGGCGGCGGCGGTGGGCGTGTCGCTGGTGACGCTGCTGGCATGGCTGGCGGCCCCGGAGATAGACCTGAACGCCGCGGCCCGGGGCGGGGCGCTGAGCCTGCGCGACCTGGCCATGTTCACCCCCGCCGCCGTGCTGGGCTTCGTCCTGGCGCCCTACCTGGACCTGACCTTCCACCGCGCCAGGCAGGCGACGGCCCCGGCGACGGGGCGGTGGGCGTTTGCCGTGGGGTTCGGCGCCTTCTTCCTCGCGGTGCTGGTGCTGTCGCTGCTGTATGCGCGGATGCTGCGGCCGCTGTTCCCGCTGCACGATGAACCGCTGGACATGGACGTGCCGGCGGCGCTGGTGTACATCCTCGCGGCGCATCTGACGATCCAGGCGGGGGTGACGGTGGCGCTGCACCTGCGCGAGCTGGGCGAGCGGCGTGGGCACGCGGGGCTGCACCGGGCGGCTGTGCTGGGCATCGCGGGCGTGGCGCTGGCGTGGTGGGCGGTGACCGAGCCGGAGCTTTACCTGGGTCAGACGGCGGGCGAGCTGGTGTATCGCGGGTTCCTGCTGCTGTTCGGGTTGGCGTTCCCGGCGTACGTGTGGCTGTGCATGCTGCCGACGCGGCATGTGACGCCGGCGGGGGGGCGGCTGGTGGTGTTCTGGCTGACGCTGCTGTTCGTGGCGCCGATGGGCTACTACGGGTTCATCGTCGGCGACAGCGGGTGGATGCTCGGCGGGCTCCTGACGCTCGTGGCGGCGCGCCTGGTGGTGGAGTGGCTGCCGAGCGAGAGGCGGCGCGAGTCGGACCAGCGGTAGGCGGGCGCCGTCAGCCGCTGTGCCGGAGGGCGGCGGCTAACGGGGCGGGGCCAGTGGCGGCCAGTGGGGGCGTGGCAGGGCTGGGCGATCGCTACAATCCCGGCCATGGCATTCGACTCCGGCCGCATCACCTTCTGCCGCTTCCGCGTCGTCGGCGACGCCCCGGCGAGCGTCGACGAGACCGCGCTGAGCATCCTCGCCGAGCACGCCTTCCGCGAGACCGAGATCGGCGCCCCCGACGAGGTCGAGACAGGCTTCACCACCGGCCAGCACCTGCTCGATACGCAGTTCAGCTACGAGAAGAACGGCTACGGCCTGCCGGGCGCGGGCGGTGGCGCGAGCATGCTGCTTGCCGCCGTGCGCATCGACACGCACAAGGTGCCCGCGGACGTCAAGCAAGCGTATCGCAAGCTCAACGAGCAGGCCGCCGCCTCGGGCAACCCCTCGGGCTTCGCGTCCAAGGCGCAGAAGCAGGAGGCGGGCGAGCTGGCGTCGCGGCAGATTCACGAGGACCTGGCCGCGGGCAAGTTCCGCAAGAGCAAGCTCGTGCCGATCCTCTGGGACCTGTCGCGCGGCGTGCTGTATTGCGGCGCCACCGGCAACGCGGTGCAGGAGCAGCTTGCGCGGCTGATGCGGGCGAGCTTTAACGTGGAGTTGGAGGCAATCAGCGCCGGGGCGCTGGCGGGTGAGATGCTGCGTCGCCAGGGCCGGACGCGCGACTGGGAAGACCTGCACCCCTCGCCCTTGACGCCCGCACCGCCCGAGGCGCACGCGGCGATGGACGAGGCGGACGCCCCGACCGACGTGAGCATCCCCACCATCCCCTGGCGGGCGCAGGCGGTGGATTTGAAGGACTTCCTGGGCAACGAGTGGCTGATCTGGCTGTGGTGGCTGGCGGAGACGGCCGAGGGGGTCGTGCCGATCAAGGGTGGGGCGGGGGGCGCGGGTGGTGGGGATGGCGGGGGGGAGGCGTTTATCACGATTGACAAGTCGCTGGAGATGG
>SLDI01000191.1:0-15672 GCA_007125385.1 Phycisphaeraceae bacterium
CGCATCTGGGGCCAGTTGGCCTGGCGCGAGATTGCGGAGCTGACGGGTCGGCCGACGTCGACGCTGTTCAGCCAGTACGAGCGAGGGCTCAAAAGCCTTCGAGAGCGATTGGAGTCGTCATGTCCGAAGAACGAGAGCTGAATGGGCCAGAGCGCGAGGTTGCCGCGGCGTTGGCGCGTCTTGAGCCGGTCGCGCCGCGGCGCGATCCCGCGGCCGTGATGTTCGAGCTCGGGCAACAAGCCGAGCGCAGCCGCGGCCGACGATGGCGGGCCGGCGCGGGTGCGATGAGCCTGCTGCTGATGATGAGCCTGGGCGTACACGGCCTGGCGTGGTGGTCGCCGCCCGACGCGGGCACGGTCGTCGCCGAGCACGTGGATCCGCAGGCTTCCGACGAGCCAACGCCGCGTCACCACGGCGCCGAATCGGAGCAAGTGGACCGGCTCGCCGATGCTTCCGCCCCGTCGGACCACCGCTTCCGAACCCACCGCCGCGCGCAACGTGTCGACGCGCACGACCGGCAGTTGACGCTGGGCTACATGACCCGGCTTGTGCAGGAGCATGGCATCGACGCGCTGCCCGAGCCGAGGCTCCGTCTCGCCGTCGAGCCGATCAACCTCGCCGATCTCGACGCGCCGCTATGAACGCACCAGCCATGCGCCGTTCCAGGAGACCCGCCATGCACAATGCCACTCGCGCACCTGCCTCGTACAAGACCGCCGTGATGCTCGTCGCATCGTTCCTCCTGCTGCTCGCGGCGCCGCCAGTCGACGCGGCCGACGACCTTGAATGGACTGAACTCACCGTCAGCCCCGCGCCTGAGCCGCAGCCGGCGCTGCGTTATCAGTTGCTGCCCAGGCGAACCGAATTGCGTCACGGGGATGCGGCCCCGATCTACTTCCGCGCCACGCTGCTGCTGGCGAGCAATCCCGACTGGCAGGGCCGCGCCAGGCTCGTCGCCGACTGGCAGCGCTTGCCGCTGGATGAGCTTCCGGTGGACGACGTGCGACGGATGGTCGAAGGCATCGACCTGTGGATGGTCGATCGCGCCGCCATGCATGACCGGGCGACGTGGGAGAGCGGCTACGAGCGCGATGGCGTTAGCACACTTCTACCCGAGCTGAGCCAGATGCGCAGCCTCGGCCGCATGGTTGCCCTGCGCTCGCGCCTGCACATCCTCGACGGCGATCATGCCGCGGCCATCGACTCACTTCGCACCGGCTTCGCGATGGCGTACCACACCGCCGAGGAACCTGTTCTCATCAGCCGTCTCGTCGGCATCAGCGTCGCCGCCAGCATGATCGAAGCGGCCAGGGACCTGATCGCCTCGCCAGGCAGCCCCAACCTTTACTGGGCGCTGGCGGAGCTGGAGCACCGCCCTTTCGACAACGCGGGCGCGATCCGTGTCGAGCGCGATGTGATCTACGCCACCGTGGCCGCGCTGCGCGACGTGCCGGACGTGCCGATGACCGCGCAGCAGGCCGAGCGGTTGTGGGAGACGGTGCGCCACGAAGGGCGATACATGTTCGACGGCACGTGGCCGCCACCCGGGCTGGACCTGCTCGCGGCGATGAGCGACTACGAGCCGGGCAAGGAGGCCCTCATTGAGGCGGGCCTCGACCGTGAGGCCGTCGAAGCCATGCCTGTTCGCCAGGTGTTGATCAAACACTGGCTGGCCGAGTATGAGCACTGGGCCGACGAGCTGACCAAGTGGAGCCTGCTGCCCTATGAAGAGTCCTGGCAAGGCGGCCAGCGCTTCGAAGACCTGCTTCATCAGCACATGCGCAGCCGGGCGTTCGCGCCGCTGCTGCAAACGCTCGCCGGCTTCGAAGCAGCCCGTGGCACGGAGCAGCGCCTCCGCCGGCGCCTCGCCTTGCTGCGCTGCCTCGAAGCCATCCGCATGCACGCTGCCGCGCACGAGGGTCAACTGCCGGCCTCACTTGACGACATCAGCATCGCGCCTGTGCCCCACGATCCTGCCACCGGCCTGCCGTTCGACTACACGCTCGAAGACGACGGGCGCACGTTTCGACTCCTGCCCCAGGAGCCGGACGACCAACGCATGCGCGTACGGGTCAAGGAGGATCGCCTGCGCGTGAGGCTGGCCGACGAGACGCAATGACTGCTCGGTTGCTGAACGCGTATCGGACCACATGACCTGGCCCGCACCCGGCACGCCGCACCCCCCAGAGACCAACGAAATGCAACTCTACCCAACAGTCCCCACGGCTCCCTGCATCCTGGCCAGTGTGCTCCTGACGATGGCCGCGACGCTTGCCCCGCCGACGGCCCAGGCTGAGATGCGCGACCCGGAACAGGCGGCCGCGGTCCTCGAACGGTTCATCGATTCCTCCACCATTCTCGTAGGCCGGGCCGATGTGTCGCGCATCGACCCGCAGGCTGTTTTCGATGAGTTGGAACGAGTTTTTGGCCACGCCGACCTGCCGGACCGCGAACGCCAGTTGATCCTCGACATGCTCCCGGCCCAGGCGGAACGCGCCGCCGTCGCCGCCTGGCTCACATCGCTGACCGACGCTGGCGTCCGGGAGCTATACGCGATTGTTTCCGTGGCCGATGTCCTGGCCACCGGCGAACCGATCTTCTTTGTCCTTGCACCGCTCACCGACACCGTGGACGGCGAACGCGTTCAGCAGTTGTTTGACGATCTGGTGGCAGATCGCCCTCTGCTACCCGCCTGGACGACGGCGGTGATTCAGAACACCGTCATCCTCGCTCCGCGACCGACCATGCAGCGACTGCACGACCACGACGGACACGCGCGACCGGCATTGCCTCAAGCGTTCGCCGCTGTGCAGGACATGCCTGTTCAAGTTCTGATGGTGCCTGTCGAAACCACCCGCCGCATCCTGGGCGAGATGACGCCGCCGCTGCCCGACGGCACACGTCCGGGCCCCGCGCTCGAGCGGATACGCTGGCTGGCGATCGGTCTCGACCTGCCGCCCGACCTCGGGTTGCGCTTGCGTATTGAAGCCGACGATGCAGACGCCGCGCGTATGCTCGCCGAGCTGGCCAAACAGCTCAACGCGTTGCTGCAGCGCGAAGCGGAGCGTCACGCTCAGCTTCAGCCCTTCGCCACTCTGCTCGCCAATCTGATCCTGACGGTTGACGATTTCCAACTGCGAGCGGATCCGGACGCCGATGCGGTGCATCGACAAATCGTGGCCGCCTCGCGCGCGATGCTTCATGCCCGAGTCGAAAGGACCCACGCGCAATCGCGCACACAGTTGCGCGGCATCCACCAGGCCATGGTCATGTGGTCCGCTGGCCAGCAGCCGCGCGAAGGTGACCGGGATCGCCCGATGCCCTCGGAACCGGGTATCCTTCTCCTTGGCGACTACTTCACCGCCGAATACGTCCTGCACCCGATTTCGCCCACCACGGTTCCGGATGACTTCCGCGACTGGCCGGCCGAGCGCCGCCGCGCCTGGGTCAACGAAAACGCGTCCTACGTCATTGTCCCCGGCCTCGTGGATGACATGGACACCCAAAGGGTCGCGGCGTTCGAGAATCCCGAAGCCACCGGCGGCCAGCATATCTCCGTCGTGTTCAACAACAACCACGTCCAAACGATGCCTGTCGACGAGGCCCGCGCGACGATCGAACAACAGACAGGCATGACACTCGAGCAACTCGCCGAGCGTCAGGCCCAGGCCGGCCGCGACGACGCACCGCGGCCGAATGCGGAGGATTGACCACAGCGGACGCCGCAGCGCCCATGGCGCGGACCAGGCACGCCTACCGCGGCCACCGCTCCGGGGATCTCGATCATTGGCGGCGGGCCATGTTCCTGTCCATCGACGGGAAGCTCGAGCACGCCGTCGAGAGCAGCCGGAGTTGGAGCAGCAGTACCTTGACGCCCTGCTCGCGTCCTCGGCCGCGTACGCCAGCGTGTCGACCTGGTCGTCATGGGCCGCGTTGGGAAACGTCTCGAGCTCGCGCTCGAGATCGCCCAGCCACGTGGCCCCAGCGGGGAAATAGACCTGCCCCGCCTCCATGAGCACGCTCGCCGTCGTCGCCCGGCGGACCTTGTCGCGCTCGGCCTTGAGCTCGCGCACCGGCCAGCCCTGCCGCGTCAGCCGCTGCACCGTGGGCTTGTGCTCGATGCCCACGTACAGCGGCCGCCACCGCCGCAGCGTCTGCACGATCTGCTCCTCGACGTCGGGTGCCTCGGCCCGCTCACGCCACTGGTGCACGAGGATCATCTCGCCCTCGGGCCCGATGTCGCAGACCTGGATGACCGTGTAGTCGGCCGTCTTCCGCTCGCTGAGCAGCGCTGCTCGTGGATCGTTGGCGGCCCTGATCGTCGGATCACATGCCGCGACGCGGCCGGCGCCCCCCCTGGCGGGGCTTGGGCTTGTGGGCTGCCGATCCGCGTGCGGGGTGCGTGAACGCGTGGCCCGCGGCGGGGGCGAACTCGCCGCGTGGTCGGTTCCGGGTACGGTTTCTGCCGGCGGGCCGGCGCGGTGAGGCCGGCCGAAGCGTGGGCTCGGCCTGGGTATAGGCCGGGCCATCGCTCTGCACGGTGATCTGCTGTCGGATGAGTTGCTCGATGGCCACGAGGTTGGCCTGTTCGTCGTGATCGCAAAACGAGATGGCGGTGCCCGACGCCCCCGCACGGGCGGTGCGGCCGATGCGATGGACGTAGGTTTCCGGCTCGTGGGTCAGGTCGTAGTTGATGACGTGGCTGATGCCGTCGACGTCGATTCCGCGCGCGGCGATGTCGGTGGCGACAAGCACGTGGGTGCGGCCGAGCGTGAAGTTTCTGAGCGCGCGCTCACGGGCGTTCTGCGTCTTGTTGCCGTGAATCGCCTCGGCGTGGAGGTTCTCCTGGCGAAGGTGCTTGACCACTCGGTCGGCGCCGTGCTTGGTGCGGGTGAACACCAGGGCCGAGGTGATCCCCGTGGTTTCGAGCAGATGCGTGAGCAGATTGGCTTTGCGCTTGTGCGGCACGAAGTAGACCGACTGATCGATCGTATCGAGTGTGGCGGCCTTGGGCGTAATGTCCACGGTGGCGGGGTCGGTCATCAGGCTCGCGGCCAGGCGGCGGATCTCGCGCGGCATGGTGGCGGAGAAGAGCAGCGTCTGACGCTGGTGGGGCAGGTGGGCGACGATCCGCTGGATGTCGTCGATGAAGCCCATGTCGAGCATGCGGTCGGCCTCGTCGAGCACGAGCGTTTCGACGCCGGCGAGGTCCACGTGGCCCTGCTGCATCAGGTCCTGAAGCCGCCCGGGCGTGGCGACGACGACATCCACGCCGCGGCGCAGGGAGGCGACCTGCGGGTTCTGATTGACGCCGCCAAAGATGACGGTGCCGGTGATCGGCAGGTTTCGGCCGTAGGCCTTGAAGTTGTAGGCGATCTGGCTGGCGAGCTCGCGCGTGGGGCACAGAACGAGGCAGCGCGGGCGTTTTTTCGCACCGTGGGCGGGTCGTGTGCTGGCCAGGCGATGGAGCACGGGCAGCGCGAACGCGGCCGTCTTGCCCGTGCCGGTCTGGGCGCTGCCGAGGACATCCCGCCCGGCGAGGGCGTGGGGGATGGTCTGGGCTTGAATGGGGCTGGCGACGCTGTAGCCTTGGGTGGCGACAGCCCGGAGGATCGGCTCGGCGAGCCGGAGATCCGCGAACTTCATGATGTCCTGTCCTTCTACAGTGCCCACCGCAACGGGATCGGCGGGTGCCGAAGGACAACCGGTCGATGCGCCACAACTGAGCTTGAGATCGGCGGGATCGGCCGGATCGGCCAATGGATCGATCGAGGCGGGCAGTTGAGCCGGGCATTATAGCACGGTCGAGGCGAAATGGCACGCCGCGGCCGATCGGCCGCCATGATCCCCGCCTTGTACCCGGCGATGCTCGCTTGGCTGGAGAGCACGTCCATGGAGCGAGCGCGGCGGATGGGGGGGATGAACTCCATGGCGAAGCCCGTGAATGCCCCCGAGCCATTGCGCGCCCCCGATCCTTTGTCACCACCTGGACAGGTGGTCGTCCGAAGGCCCGAGTCTGTGCGCCTCGGGCCGATCCTGACGCCGATGCCGCTGACGCCGATTGTGTGGCGGCCGGGCGGCTGGGGGCCAAGCTCCGAAGACCAGGCCGTTAAGGCCCTGCCCCGGCGAGCCGATGAACGCGGGGACGGCGCGTCAACAGGGTGGACGCTGACGCCGGGCCGACCCGACCACCTGGCTCCGCCTGGGGGTATGCCCATGGACTACATCGATACGCTTCGCCTCTCGGCCGATGAACAGGCCGAGCTCTTGCGTTATCTGGACGCCAAGGGAGACGGGCTGGGCGCCGAGCTGCGCAAGCACGATCGGCTGGGGTACCGCTCCGGGGCGGGGGTGATCCTCGCGCTGAAGCACCCCGGCGGCTCGGTGGCCCGGTACCTCGTCCGACCACGGAACCTCGGCAGCGGCGGCCTGGGCTTTCTGCACGGCAGCTACCTGCACCAGGGCAGTCCCTGTCAGTTGACGCTGCGGGCCTCGGTGGGCGCCTGCCAGGTGATCCCGGGTCATGTGGCGTGGTGTCGACACGTTCGCGGCCACATCCACGAGGCCGGCGTGGCCTTTGATGAGTTGATCGACCCCCACGCGTTCGTCGAGAGCTGCGTGCGTACCGATCCCCAGAACCACGGCGTGGCGTCGACCAGCACCCCCATGCCCGCGCTCGACGGCCGGGCGCTCTACGTCGACAGCGCCGTCGAGGAGCAGGAGCTGTTCAGCTTCCAGTTCGGCCAGCTCGGCGCGCAGGCTCAGACCGTCGGCGATGCGGTCGAGGCGATGGGTCGGCTCGAGCAGGAGGCGTTCGATCTCGTGGTCACCGAGCTGCAACTGCCGGGCCTGAGCGGATTGGAGCTGCTCGAGCAGGTGGTCGCGATGTCCACCCCGCCGCCGGTGGTGGCGCTGACCGCGGACCCGGACGAGTCGGTCCACAGCGAGGCCCTGGAGCGCGGAGCACGCGACGTTCTGCTCAAGCCCTACAGCTTCGAGAGTCTGGTGAAGACGCTACAGCCGTACCTGTGCGGCTCCGGCCCCGAGGCCGGGGAATCAGCTCCGCTGGTCAGCGAACACTGGTCGCAACCGGGGATGCGGCCGCTGATCGAGCGTTATGTCGCGCGCTTGACGGCTCAGGTCGAGCAGCTCGAGATGATGCTGACCCAGAATCCGCGCGACCGGCTGCTGCGCCCCCTCGCCCTGGAGATCAAGGGCTCGGCCGGCAATTACGGCTATCCGACGGTCAGCGAGCTGGCGCAGCAGTTGTGCAACTGCATCGACGCGTCCGCCCCGGTGGCCGAGCTGACGCGGCTCCAGACCGAACTCGCGCGCCAGGCGAAAGCCGCCGAGGCCGGAACCCGGCGCGGGCGCAGGAAGGAAACCGCATGATCCGGGCCACGACGAACAACGCCCCCAATGAGCCGGCGCAGCCTGGGGCAACCAGCGCGGCGGGCACGGACTTGTTCGTCGCGCGTCAGCCGATCTTTGACGTTCAACGCCGCGTCGTCGGCTACGAACTGCTTTTTCGCAGCAGTCACGACAATCATTGTCATTTCGACGACAGCAACCAGGCCACGCGGCAGACCGTCAATACGAGCCTGAACGTCGTGGGACTTCGCCGGCTGGTGGGCGAGGTTCCGGCTTGGGTCAACCTGACGCGCGATCTGCTGGTCGAAGAGTTCTATCGCGTCCTGCCCGTGGACCAGACCGTCGTCGAGGTGCTCGAGGACATCCAACCGGACCCGGAGGTCATCGAAGCCTGCCGGCGCCTCAAGGCCGCGGGCTACCGCCTGGCGTTGGACGATTTCGTCTTCGCGGGAAACGAACACTACGACCCGCTGATCGCCCTGGCAGACGTGATCAAGGTCGACCTGGCCCAGGCGCCGGCCCGGGAGTCGGCGGACTACCTGCGACGACACGCCCGGCGCGGACTGACCTTCCTGGCCGAAAAGGTCGAGGAGCATCACCAGTTCCAGGAGTCCCGGCAATACGGCTTCAAGTTGTTCCAGGGCTACTTCTTCAGTAAGCCCGAGATTCTGCAGGACCGAACCATGGCCGCCTGTCGGCAGAATTACCTGATGATCCTGCAGGAAGTCACGAAGCCCGCCCTCGATCTGCAACGGCTCGAGCGGATGATCAAGCTCGAGCCGTCGCTCGCCTTCAAGCTCCTGCGCTACATCAATTCCGCCGGAACCGGCGTGCGCTACCGGGTCACCTCCATCCGCCACGCCATGAACCTGATCGGTGATCAAGCGATGCGCAGGTGGGGCGCCCTGGTCGTGATCACCTGCCTGGGCGAGGACAAGCCCGTCGAAGCGGTTCGCCTTTGCCTGCAGCGGGCGCGCTTCTGCGAGTGCCTCGGCCCCCAGATGAAAGGCTCGGCCGGGCAAGCCGATCACTTCTTCCTGGGCATGCTCTCGGGCCTGGACGGGTTGATGGACCAACCGCTGGGCAACCTCCTGGCTGCACTGCCCATCGACGAGTCCATCCGCGCGGCGCTGCTCGGCGACGAGTCGCCGCTGGCCAAGCTCTACCTGATGTGCCTGGCCTGCGAACGCGGACGCTGGAGCCAGGCCACCCTCCTCGCCAAGGTCCTGGGCCTGGACCCGGGCAACCTTGCGCGGGCCCATCGCCAGGCCATGGCTTGGGCCGACCAGGCGCTGGCCGGTGACGTCGGGCACCGCGAGCCGGCGAGCAACGCCTGACAATCGACATGCCGCCGGCCGCGCCCGTCCAAACCGGGGAGGCTCAGTTTCGTGACGCCGACGATTTACGAAGCTCGCGGCGTGGTTGATTCATCAGCGGATACGACTTCGCCCGGCGCTTGACCACGCGTGGCTCCACGCGATGCGGGCGAAGCAGATTCATCTCGACCGGCCATCAGCCACGATACCGCTCAGCCAACTCCTTCGCGGGATACATCTCGGCGTCGAGCAACGTGCTCACCAGTGTCACCGACCTGCTGCGAAAGCCGCGGCGCGACGTCGTCACACGCGGCTCGCGCAACACCAGCGATTAATGGGGTTTGAATAGTTGGCTTCACCAGGGTGGGGCTCACAGAGGGTGTCACGGCTTGACCGCGAAGCGGCAAGCCGTGCGATCGTCGGCAAACGCACGGCTTGCCCTTCGGGACAAGCCGTGGCACCCCGAGGCCCGAGGTTGAATCAACCATTCAAGCGTCAATAGGCAGCGCCGCATAGGTCCGCTTGTCCATCCAGGCCGGCTTCCGCGCGGGCTTGAACTGGGAGGGCCGCGGCTACCGCGTCGATGAGCTCGACCACCTCGACACTGGCAACGACGCCGCCGAGCGGCTGCGCGTCGCGCCGGTGATGGGCCATGTGGTCGGCGGCCGGACCGCCGAGCGCACAGCCGTTTCCGCGAGCGAAAGGGGACATTTCGAGATCGATGTGCTCACCGAGGGCGGCAACCTTGCGGCGCTGATGGACATGCCTGGCCGATTGGGCGATGCCGGCCGATCCGGAAGCCGATCCACGACGGATGGCGGCGTTGGACCCGGATGCCGAACGGCGGTACATTGGTGTCCGAGCCGGATTGTGCCGCGCGGTCGGGGGACCAAGGGGGCGGGTGCAATGATGGTAGTCGATTGATGTGGATTGGCTACCCGTTGACTCCAAGGGCTCCTGAGGGGCTGACAATGAAGATGCACCGGTCTGTCGGTACTGGGCACGTCGCGTATGTGCAAGGCACGCGTGGGACGATGGCTTTGGCGCGGGCGCGCCTGGCGACCCTGGCCACGGTGGCGGCGTTGGCTGTGGCGGTGCCGGTGGCCCTTGGCGATCCGCCTCCGCCCGAGCTTGAGGGGCACATGGAGTGGGTGGGCACGGGTGTGTGGACCGGCAGCAAGTGGTCCGAATATGGCGAGTTGGAGCTGATGGGCCCTCGGGGGACGGACCCACTCGGCGCCGGCGCCGAGGCGCCCCCGGCCGGGGTACAGCCGCTGTTCGCCGGCCGCGGCAGCGAGACGAGCACGGTCGACCAGTGGGTCGCGGGCGAGAATCACTGGGAGGTCTACAGCCTGACGTTCGACATGTTCCGCGAGTTCGACGACGAGGAGGGCATCTGGGAAAGTGAAGCCGCACCGCAGTACACGATCACGGGCAACGCGTTGTACCTCGGGACGGGGGGGATCGCCAACAGCAGCGGTACCACGCAGATCATCGAAAACGACATCTGGCTGTGGGATGACACGACGATCGACGGTGGCGACGGACTTGAACTGCAAGGCGAAGTGATCGACACCTCCCGCGGCAAGCAGGCCGGCGAAACCAAGAACCTGACCATCACGGGGCAGGTCGAAAGCTGGGCCGAGATCGTCGGCGCCGGCGACATCACCTTTGACGACGGGTTCGCGGTCGTGCAGCACGCGGCCATCGGTGGCGGCGGCGACATCAGCTTCGAGGACGGCTGGGCCGAGGTTCACGCCGACATCCGCGGCGACGGCGATGTGAGCTTCACCGGTTCCGAGGTCCATCTCTTCGGCGCCATCCAGGGCGACGGCGACGTGAGCTTCACCAATTCCGAAACTCACCTGCACGCCGCGTCGACCTACACCGGGCAAACCACCATCGAACAGACCGAAGTCGGCCTGGAAAACACGGTGCAGGTGTTCGTCGGCGACGACCGGGCCTTCGGCGACACCAGCGGAAGCATCACGGTCATCGGCGCGTTCATGCTCGGTTCACACGACGCCGACGTTGTGCTCGACTACGACTTTCTCGTCCAGGATGGACCGGACGCCGGCCGCATCCGCTTCGGCGTCACCGACGACAACAGCCTTGTGCAGCTCGCCGGCGTCATCAATATGGACAACAGCGACACCACCTTGTTCATGGAGCACGCCGCCCAGGCCCATCTTCACGATACGAGCGAGATCCGGCTGGGCGACGCCACACTGACCATCGACGGCCTGGGCGCCTCGGAAATGCGCATCGACGGCCGCATCCGTGGCGGGCAGACCGGGCAGGACGCGCTGATCTACGACTCGCTTGGAACCCTGATCCTCACCGGCGCGAACGACTACCTGGGCGATACCCGCCTCCAAGAGGGCGACGTGCGCTTTGCCGGCGCCAATGCCTTCGGCGCCAGCGAGAACCTCTACCTCGAAGACGGGCTGGATTCACTGGGCAGCGCCGCCGGCGAGCCCGAAGCGCGCACCGCGGCCAGCGTCCACCTGGACACGAACCTCGACCTGATCCCGCTGGGCGAACTGCGGTTCGAAGGCGACTGGCGGATCCTCAACGCCCACCGCCGCCTGACCATCCTTACCCAGCCGGACGACGGACATGTCGTGTTCGACGAGGACGCGGAAGTCGATCTCAACGGCTTGGGCCTGACCTTCGCAGGCGTCGGCACCGCCGTCGTCGACGCGGCGATCGTCGGCGATGGGACGCTCATCAAGGCCGGCAGCGGCACCCTCCGCCTCACCGGCGAGAACGCCTACGACGGCGAGACCCTGCTGCGCGGCGGCACGCTGGAGATCGCCGGCGAAAGCCCCTTCGGCGTCGGCGACTGGTTCCGTGTCGAGAGCAATGCCTCACTGCGTGCCCTCGAGAGCCTGAGCATCGACCAGAACGTCGAGCTCCAGGCCAACCTGACCCTGCTCGATGGCGCCGCGCTGACCTTCGCCGGCGACGAGATGACCATTGATGACGACGTCGTCCTCAGGCTCAACACCACCAGCATCACCACCGTCGAGTCGACCCTCAGCCTCGATAACAGTCTCACGCTCGAAGGCGACGGCGACCTGACCCTGGACGGGCAGGTGACCGGCGGGGACGGGATCAGCCACGGCGGCGGCGGCACGCTGATCCTCGCCACCGCCAACGACTACAGCGGCGGCACGTGGCTGACCAGCGGCACCACCCGCGTGGGGGACGACGAGTCCTTCGGCACAGGTACCGTGCGCATCGTCGACCAGGCCAACCTCGGCGCCGACGTCGAGGTCACGCTCGACAACGACTTCGAGATCGCCGGCCACCTGCACCTGATCGAGGGCGAGGCGATCGACTTTGCCGGCACCGTCGCGGCCGTCAGCGGCATGGATCCGCAGATCACCATCGCCAACACCGCCGAGAATCGCGTCGCCGCCGGTGGCCAGCTTGTGCTCAACGGGCACCTGACCTTCGACATTGTCGAGGGCGGACAGTTCAGCATCCTCGGCGACATCAGCGGCAACCGCAACCTTGTCTCCACCGGCGAGGGGACGCTGGCGGTCGGTGGCACCGCCAATTCCTACGGCCAGACGATCATCCAGGCCGGGCAGTTCGAGGTGCTCGACGGGGCGGAGCTGACCACCACCGCGCTGCTCGTCGACGACGCGGAGGCCAGCATTCTCGAGCAGGCCGAGATGACGGTCACCGGTCTGGTGGGGCTGACGGGCGCCAGTGAGCTGCGCCTGGACGCGGAGGCCCAGCTCAATGCCAATCGTCTCGAGGTCAGCGAGTCTTCACTGTTCGAGGCCGGCACCGACGCCCAGGTCGACGTCGCCACCGCCGCGGAAGTCACCGGGCAGAGCATGCTGTGGCTGCTCGATGACGCCGCCATGAATCTCGAAGAACTGATCGTCGACGGTGCGACGCTGCGCCTCGACGCCGGCGCCAGTGTTACGCCCCAGGAGCAGCTCACGCTCAGCAACGGCGCCACCGCCATGCTCGCCGGGAGCGTCAACGGGCTGATCCAGGTCGACGAGGGGACGCTCCAGCTCGACGGCGACGACGCGCTGGCCGACACCACCCAGGTCAACGTTGACGGGCCTACGATCATGCGCGCCTCCGCCGCCGTGACCATCGACGCGCCCACGTCCCTGCAGCTTCGCGACACGCTGACGCTGGCCGACGGCGAAGCCCTGACGCTGGACGGCCCGGGTCTGCTGGTCGATCAGCCCGCGACGCTGGCGGTCAGCAACACCGCGCCGACCGTCCTCGGCCCCAGCACGGTCGTCACGCTCGACCACCCGCTTTTGATGGTCCTGGGCCAGGACCTGGACGTGGAAGGGAGCTTCACCGGCGCGGCGGCCCTGGCGCTGACCGGCCCCGGCACGCTGCGCGTGCACTCGGACACCAGCAGCATCGACACCGCCTTCGTCATCGGCGGCACGTTGCACATGACGTCCGGCGCGGACATCGACCTCGAGGTTCTGACCGTCGACGGCGGCACCCTACGGCTCGACGCCGGCGCCACCGTCACACCGCAAGACCCACTGGCAGTCGACAACGGCGGCATGCTCATGCTCACGGGCAGCGTCACCGGCGCGATCCAGGTCAACCAGGGCACGCTCCGCCTCGATGCCGACACCGCGCTGGCCGGCACCAGCGACGTGCATGTCGACGGGCCGACGTCCATGTTCGCGTCAACGGCGATGACCATTGACGACCCGGTGACGCTGCACCTGCGTGACACCCTGACGCTGGCCGATGGCGGCGCGTTGACGCTCAACGGGCCGAGCCTGCTCGTGGATCAGCCCGCGCTGCTCGCGGTCACGAACAGCGCGCCCACGAGGCTGGGGGCGGACACGACGATCACGCTCGCCGACACACTGACGTTCGGTCTCAACGAGGACCTGGACGTCGAGGGGCGGCTGACCGGCGGTGCGGGCTTCGTCAAGACGGGCGCCGGCACGCTGCGCATCCACTCCGACGACAGCGACCCGAACCAGGCCACCATCGAGCAGGGGCTGATGCACCTGCCGACGGGCGCGGCGATGAGTCTGCAGGAGTTGAACGTCGCCGGCGGGGCGGTCCAGCTCGACGCCGGCTCGAACCTGGCGATCGCGTCGCAGACCCGCATCGCCAACGGGCACCTCGATGTGCATGCCGCGGGCCTCTTCAGCTCGGGCGAGGTGATCGTCGAGCCGGGCGGCGCGCTGCGCGGCGCGGGAAGCGTCGAGGCGCCGGTCACCGTCGGCGCGGGCGGCGCCTTGCGTCCCGCGACGAGCGGCGGCCAGCCGTTCACCACGCTCCAGATCGACGGCGACCTGACGCTTGAGGCGGACAGCCGGACCGTGATCCGCTTTGATATCACGAGCGCCAGCGACAGCGTCGCGGTCACCGGCGACAGCGTCATCCAGGATGGGGCGCGGCTGGTGATGGACCAGCTCGACAGCCCGACGCCGCTGGCGTCAGGCCTGCGCTTGCCCGTCATGACGGCCGGGAGCATCGATGTCGACCCGGAGGCGATCGAGCTCGAAGTCGACACCGACACCCTGCTGCGGTTTTCGATCGAGCTCGAGGACAACCCGACCCTGGTCGTCGTGACCAGCCGTGACCTGTTCGCGTTCGACGCCCGCGGCCCCAACAACCAGCGCCTGGCACAGGCCCTGGATGAGATCGCCGGCGAGCAGGAGGCGCTGGCGCCGGAGGATCGCGACGCCGCCATGGAGGAGCTGCTGGCGGAGCTCAACCCGCAGAATCTCGACGACGAGACCTTCAACGCCGGGCTCGAGGCGATCAGCCCGGTCTTGTATACCGGCATCGGGCAGAGCCAGCTTCAGACCTTCCGCGCCTTCCACGCCGATATGCACCGCGCCGCACGCCTGGCGCACACCGGTCGGCAGCAGTTCGGCCTGGAAGAGCTGCCCGCGTCAGCACCGCGACTGGCCCAGGGCTTCGACCAGCGCGGCTGGTCCGATCGCTACCGCACCGATCAGGCGCCGGCGCTGGACGTGCCCGACACCGTCCCCGAACGGCGCGTCAGCGGGTTCATCACCGGCCACGGCGTCTACGACCGCCTGGCCAGCCAGGACGATCGGCCGGGCGTGCGCAGCAACAGCCACGGGTTCATCCTCGGCGCCGACCACGCCGCAAGCCACGAGCTCGCCCTGGGCATGAGCGCCGGCTACACGCACTCCAGCCTCCGCCTGCGACGCGGACGCGGCAGCGGCCGCATCCACAGCGTGCGCGTCGGGCCCTACGCCACTTACCAGGATCAGGACCTGGCGCTGGACGTCTCGGTAAGCTACGGCTATCACGACACCCGCATCGACAGCGACAGCAGCTTCGGCAGCATCAACGACCGTAAGAGCGCCCGCTACGACGCCCACGATGTCAGCGCCCACGTCAGCGCCAGCCACGCCATCGGCATCCTCAACGACCAACTGACGGTCAGCCCGCTGGCGGGGCTGGATTACACCTGGTTCCACCGCGAAGGCTTCACGGAGCGCGGCGACAACACCGCCAGCAGCGTCCGCGTCGACAGCGACACGACGCACAGCCTGCAGTCGACGCTCGGGGTGGGTCTCTCCGTGCCCCCGGGGACCACGATGCTCCAGCCCGAGGCTTTCGTCGGCTGGGCGTACCAGTTGCTGGACGATCGCCCCGAGGTGCGCGGCCAGTTCGTCGGGCACGACCCGCAATTCACCGTCCGCGGCCCGCGCGCCGACCGCCATGCCCTGGTCGTGGGCACCGGCCTGTTCACACACTGGAGCGAGCAGGTCAGCACCTACGTCTATTATCGCGGGCGGTTCCAGTCCAACGAAGACACGCAAGCCATCAGCGCCGGGCTGAACTGGCGATTCTGAGATTCCGCACCGGGGCTCCAGCAGATCCCGTACCCGGTCACCGACCTCGATGCAGACCTCCACGCCCGGCTCGGCGCTAACGGATCGCCAGCGTCGGTCCGCCGAGTCCGGCACGCACACCTTGCCCGCCGCCA
>SLDI01000082.1:0-4562 GCA_007125385.1 Phycisphaeraceae bacterium
ACGCCCTGGGCAGCGTCGTCGTCGCGCTGGCGGCGGCGATGGCGGGGCTGGCGAGCCTCGGCCGCGGTGCGGCCCCGGCCCGGGAGGTAACGACGTGAGCCTGGCACTCGCCGCCGCCATCGCGATCGCCGGGGCGGTGGGCGCGGCCCTGCGCTACGTCGTCGGCGAGCGGCTGGCGCGGGGCACGTGGCTGGTCAATGTCACCGGCTCATTGGCGCTGGGCGCGCTCGTCGGCACGGCGACGTGGCTGGAGATGGGCGAGGCCACGATGCTCGTCGTCGGCGGCGGGCTGCTCGGGGCCTACACGACCTTCTCGACGTGGATGATCGAGACGCTGGAGATGATCGAGCGCGGCCGGTGGCGCGCGGCGATCGGCAACCTCGCGTGGCCCGTGGCCGCGGGCCTGGCCGCCGCGGCCGCAGGCCTTGGCCTGGCGAGGGTGGTGCTCGGCCACTAGTACCAGAACGCTAAGAAGCCACAGATGAACACAGATGAACACAGATGAACACGGATAAGAACCAGGAATAGAGTTCCCAACGGCCCCCGCGTTACCGGGGATAAGGCTGCGGCGTCCAACACCCCGAAAATCTGTGTTCATCGGTGTCTAGCCTCTTCATCAGTTAGCGTTGTACTACTAGCTGCTGGGTTTCCTCACCGCGGGCCCCGCTCACAACACCTCCCGCGCCCGCGGGAACGCCCCGAGCACCGTCAGTTGCAGGCAGTGCTGCCGCGCCGCCTCGATCGCCGCGCGCACGCGCTCGTCGGAGATGTGGCCGACGAGGTCGACGAAGAAGTAGTACTCCCAGTTGACGCGCTTGCTCGGGCGCTTGTCGATGTGCGTCATGTTCAGCCCATGGGCCCGGAACACGTCGAGCACGCTGACCAGCGCCCCGGCCTTGTGCTCGGTGGTGAACATGACGCTGGTCTTGTCGTCGCCGGTGGGCTTGGCGTCCTGGTTGCCGATGACGAAGAAGCGCGTGGTGTTCAGCGGGTTGTCCTCGATGTTGGCGAACTGGACCTTGAGCCCGTACAGCTCGCCGGCGAGCGACGACGCGACCGCGGCCGACCCTTCCTCCGCCGCCGCCAGCTCCGCCGCCTTGCTCGTCGACGCCACCGGGATCTTCTCGGCATGCAGCAGTTGCACGCTCAGCCACTTGCGGCACTGGGCCAGGGCCTCGGGCTTGGAGTAGATGCGCTTGATGGCGTCCGGCTCGCTGTTGGACAGCAGGTTGTGGTGGATCGTGATCAGCACCTCGGCGCACACCTGCACGGAGGAGTCCAGGAACGCGTCGAGCGTTTCGCCGATGCCGCCGACCGCCGAGTTCTCGATCGGCACCAGGCCGTAGTCGATGTGCTCGCGGGCGATCTCCTCGAACACGGCTTCGATGTCGTCGAGGTTGTCATACTCGACGCTGGCGCCGAACTTGCGGCGGGCGGCGAGGTGGCTGAACGAGCCCGGCGGGCCGAGGTAGCCCACCCGCAGCGGCCGCTCCAGCGCGAAGCTGCCGGACATCAGCTCGCGCCAGATCGCCTCCAGGCAGGAATCGGGCAGCGGGCCCTGGTTGTAGCGCCGCACCTGCTCGAGCACCGCCTGCTCGCGGTCCGGGGCGTAGATGGGCCCGGCCCCGTCGCGCTTGAGCTCGCCGATGCGCACCACCACCCTGGCCCGCTCGTTGAGCAACTCGACGATCTGCCTGTCCAGCTCGTCGATGCGCGCCCGCAGGGGGGCGAGCTGGGCCTGGGGTGAGTCGTCGACGGTCATAAGCGGGGATTCTAACGCGGCCGGCGGGGCGCGGCGATTTCTCGCGGAGGCCGCCGGGAGCGCGGAGAGCGCGCGCCTCCGGCCCCTCCCCCACCGGGGGAGGCCGGGTGGGGGTGCGCTCGATCGACGTGCACGCTCGCCATGCCGATGACGCACGGCCGCTGGCCGCACCCTCCCCCAGCCCCTCCCGATGGGAGGGGGGCCAAGGCCGCCCCGCTTCAGCACCCGCCCCGGCTTAGCCGACTAAACTGCTACACTTGCGCGCTTCGACCCCCGCACCGGACCACCGACATGCCCGCCGACCCCGCCCCCGACACCACCGCCTCGAACACCGCCAAGTCCATGGACGACATCGTCGCCCTGTGCCGACGACGCGGCTTCATCTGGCAAAGCTCCGAAATCTACGGCGGGATCAACGGCTTCTGGGACTACGGTCCGCTGGGCACTGAGCTGAAAAACAACATTCGTGACGCATGGTGGTCCGCCATGGTTCAGGCGCCTCCCCTGCATCCTGACACCGGCCAGCCGCTCCACATCGTCGGCATCGACTCGGCGATCATCCAGAACCCACGAACCTGGCAAGCCAGTGGACACCTGAGCACCTTCGCCGATCCCATGCGCAAGTGCACGAAGTGCGGCCACTTCGTACGCGCCGATCACCTGTGGGAAATTCTCGCGACCTGTCCGTGGGTCGACTCATTGATCCAGGAGTTCACCCCGATCACCGGGGATATCGACTCGCCGCGCCTCATGCGATGGGTACGCGCCAAGGGCAAGCGGCTCGCACCGAACCTGGCGCTCGTGCGGAATCCCGAAGTCACGTTGAGCTGGCTCGCCCAGCGGGTTCAAGGTCAGCCCGACGCACCGCCCGAGCTCCAGGAACTCGTCCGTTACCTCGCCACCGAACAACTGCACGCCACCGGGCTTCAAGACCCCTGCCCGATGTGCGGCGGCGAACTGGATGAGCCCCGGGCTTTCAACCTCATGTTCGCATCCCATGCCGGCGTGATCCAGGACGAGAACCACAAGGTCTATCTTCGCCCGGAGACGGCGCAGGGCATTTTCCTCAACTTCAAGAACGTGCTGGACACCATGAGGGTCCGCGTCCCGTTCGGCATCGCTCAGGTCGGCAAGGCCTTTCGCAACGAGGTCACGCCGCGGAACTTCATCTTCCGCAGCCGCGAGTTCGAGCAGATGGAAATGGAGTGGTTCTGCCACCCCGACGAGGCCAAGCTCTGGAAGGACTTCTGGCTGGACCAGCGCATGGACTGGTATCGCTTTATCGGGCTCAGCGACCACAATCTGATCGTTCGTGAGCACGAGCGCGATGAGCTTTCGCATTACGCCAAGGAAGGCCAGGGAACCGCGGACATCGAGTACCGCTGGCCTTTCACCAACCCGGGATACGGTGAGCTCGAAGGTGTCGCCCATCGCACGGACTACGACCTGCGCCAGCACGCCGAGCACTCGGGCCTGGGTAACAAGCTCCAATACTTCGACCAGGAGCGCAACGAACGCTACTTCCCGCATGTCGTGGAGCCGGCAGCCGGCTTGACGCGATCAACCCTGGCGGTCATCTGCGAGGCGTTCACGCCAACGCCCGACCGCCAGGGCAGCAAGCACATGCTGAGCTTTGCCCCGCGCATGGCGCCGATCAAGGCTGCGGTGTTCCCGCTGGTCAACAAGGACAACATGCCCGAGGTCGCGGAGAACCTGTACCGCCAGCTTCGCCAGCGCTGGAGCGTGCAGTTTGACGTCAAGCAGTCGATCGGCAAGCGCTACGCCCGCATGGACGAGGCCGGCACGCCCTACTGCTTCACCATCGACGGCCAGACGCTCGAGGACCAGACGGTGACGGTGCGCGAGCGCGACACGCAGGCGCAGGAGCGCATCAGCCTCGACAAGGTCGAGGCGTACCTGGCGGAGCGCATCGGCGGGTGAGCCCCCCCGGCAGGGGCCGGGGGAGGGTGCGTCCGTCTGCCATGCGTCATCGACATGGCGAGCGTGCATGTGGATGGAGCCCACCCCCACCCAACCTCCCCCGGAGGGGGAGGGGTCGGATGACACGCCACACGCGATACCTCAACTCTGCCCCACCGTCACCGGCACCGGCTGCGGGCGGACGCGGTGCGTCGGCGGCACCGCGATCTGCAACGGCACACGCTTGCCGTCGGGGCCCTTGGGCGGAATGCGGTCCTCGTCGACGATCCGCTGGATCGCCATGATCCCCTCCATGAGCTGCTCCGGCCGCGGCGGGCAGCCGGGCACGTACACATCCACCGGGATGAACTGATCCACCCCCTGCACCACCGCGTAGGTGTCGAACACGCCGCCCGTCGAGGCGCACGCCCCCATCGAGATGCACCACTTGGGCTCGGTCATCTGCTGGTAGATCCGCTGGAGCACCGGCAGCATCTTCACCGACACGCGGCCGGCGACGATCATCAGGTCCGCCTGGCGCGGGCTGAAGCGCATGACCTCGGCGCCGAAGCGGGCCAGGTCGTACCGGCTGGACGCGGTGGCCATCAGCTCGATCCCGCAGCAGGCGGTGGCGAAGGGCATGGGCCACAGGGCGCTGCGCCGCGACCAGTTGATGACCTTCTGGAGCTGCGTCGTCAGGACGCCCTCGGCCGGCAATACCGCTTCAAGACCCATGTGCATCCGTCCTCATGTGCGTTTCGGCGAGCCGGTGATTCTAGACGATCCGCCCGGCGGGGTAAAAGAGGGCCCGCCACCGGCGGGGGAGGTGTCTCGCAGGGGGCGCGGAGAGCGCGGAGGACGCGGGGGGATCTGAGGGTTG
>SLDI01000441.1:0-4561 GCA_007125385.1 Phycisphaeraceae bacterium
CATGGCGATGGGCGCCAACTACGCCACGGTGAATCACCTGCTGATCAACGCCCTGGTGCTCGAAGCGTTCCAGCAGGTGATCCCCGGCACGCGCGGCGGGCTGGTCTATTTCATCAGCCACAACATCGCCCGGCAGGAGGTCGTGCCGCACAGCAACCGCCTGGAGTGGGTGCACCGCAAGGGCGGGACGCGCGCCTTGCCCGCCGGCTACCCCGGCTTGCAAGGCATGCCCTTCGCCGACACCGGCCACCCGATCCTGCTGCCCGGCAACCCGCAGGCGGGGTCATCGGTGATGGTCGCGAGCGAGGGCGCCGCGGCGAGCAACTACAGCGTCAACCACGGCGCCGGCCGCATTGTGGGCTGCCGCCACGCCATCCGCATGCTCGACCAGCCAGCGATCGACGCCTCGTTCACCGACGGCGACATCCTCGCCAACTGCCGGCAGTACCCACGCGACGAGGCCCCCGCGGCTTACAATAACTTCAACGAGGTGCTACGCTGCGTCGAGGTGGCGGGACTGGCGAGCGCGGTGGCGAGGCTCAAGGCGCGGTTCGTGATCAAGGACGCGGCAAAGGCGGAGGATTGACCTTGATGACCTGCAATCTCCTCATCAACCGCGCCCACGGCGAAGCGGGGGCCAGATTCTGCGATCATTGCTCGCGCTGAGCATGGTCACGGGTCGCGCCTTCTGCATCGACAACATCCGCGCTGGCCGGCGCAGGCCGGGGCTCATGCGCCAGCACCTCGCCGCCGTGCGCGCCGCGCAGGCCGTGTGCAACGCCGGTGTGGAGGGCGACAACGTCCGCTCGGGCTTGCGGAGTTTCGCGCCCCCCCTGCCATGCGTCGCATCGTCGCTTAGGGGCGTCGCCATCTGGCGTATGCTCGGTTAACCGGCGGAGACGTGGTGCACTCACCGGCCCAGGTGACCCCCGCCCGGCCTGCCGGAGCTCGACGCGGTGTGGCACGAGTAGGTTTGGCGAGGGTCGATGGGAGGTGGCGGCGCGGTGGCGATGCTATCCGCCTATTGAGGTTTGAAGAGTTGGCTTCACCAAGGTGGGGCTCACGGAGGGTGCCCCAATGGATCCGAACACGCCTCATCGTGTACTTGGCGATCGGCGTTGCACCTGTTCCCGCACTCACTTCACCAGAACGGTTCCCCTTCCATTGGTCCGACTAAGACTCGCCGGAACTGCGACGGCTCAATGTCTTCCCATCGCCAACGCTTGAGGAATCCTCGCGGGATGTGCATCCGATCAAATACAAAACCATCATCTGTGAGTGACCCAGCTTCCGTGACAAAATCATGAACTCCAACGTCGGGCATCAGGCCGAAACGGCGAAACCACTCGATGTAGATATCGTCGCCGTGAACGCGCCAGCGGCCGACTTGACTCCACCAATGCCGGTCTCCATCAAGTGTCAGTCGCGGGCGTTCGCCAACAAGCGCCCCATGTTCAGCGCCTAGATCATGTGCACTGCCACCCGATGGAATCTGCATCGATCGGCTCAATACATGCCCTGTCGGCCAGAACCGTATCCGGACGCGGACCTGGCTTTGGCCCCCGTGTGACCTCCGGGTGCGCGATCCGAACCGGAGTAGTGACGGCCACGGGGTTCGTGGTCCCACAACGTCCACTGGACGATGATGCAACTGCCGGCGTCGATGATCGACTACGTGCTCGTACACGAATTCGCACACATGCGGGAACCGGCCCACGGCCAGGCGTTCTGGCGACTGGTGGAGGGTGCGATGCCCGAGTACGAACCATCTCGCCGGTGGCTGGCGGAGTCGGGTCAGCAGGACGCCGGCATCTGAGGGGTTGGCGGGGTTCGCGGTCACGACGCCGCGGCACGGCCGGTCCTCAACGTCCACCATCGCTGCGGCTGGCGCGGCGCTCCTCGTCCGTGAAGAAGTCCGGCTCGCCGCTCGGCGCGTTTCGCCGGCCACGATACCGGGCGGTGGAGCTGCTGAGACTGCCCCATGCACGACCGCTGGCCGCGGGCGTGGCGTCGTAGGTCATCGCGTGGCCGGCGCCGATGCCGTAGCTCGCCGCGGTGGCGATGGCGTCCTGGTTGGCGCCAAGATAGATGAACTGCCACTGGCACACGTCCTGCTGGTGCTCGATCATCTGGAAGATCTGATCCGCCGTGTAGCGGTGGCTGCTGTTTTCGTGGCCGTCCGTCAGGATCACGAACAGCACCTGTCCCGGCCGATCGGGCTCGGCCTGACTCGCCAGGCGCTGACCGGTCCGGTCGATGGTCAGGCCGATGGCGTCGAGCAGGGCCGTGCGGCCGCGGGGCACGTAGCGATTCGCGTCCAGTTCCGGCACGTCGTTCAAGGGCGTGGCCTCGAACACCGGCTCATACTCGTGGTCGAACTGCACCAGGCTGAGGCGCGCTTCGCCATCAAGCTTGCGCTGCTCGGCCAGGAACTGGTTGAAGCCGGCGATGGTGGCCTCCTGCACGGCTCCCATGGAGCCGGAGCGGTCGAGCACGAGGCTGATGTCGGTCAGGTCGGGGCGGGTCATGGGCAGGCTCCCTTCAACGAGGTGTGACGGATGCGACGAGCAACACCTCATTTTACGAGCACTTGCACGCCACCACTGACGGCGCCATGGCAATGGTCGATGATGCACCTCAGATTTGTAGCAGACGAGCGACGCGGTAAGGTGGGTGCCACTGGCGGCTTGTCCGCCAGTGCCTCGGCGCCCCTACGGCGTGGGTGGTTCGATCACGCGGGATCCACGCCGTTTGCACGGTAGATGGGCTGCGGTGCGCCTGGGCACTGGCGGGCAAGCCGCCAGTGGCACCCCGGCGACCGTTTACGGCGTTGTCCAGGAGAAGGCGCGCTTGAGGTGGGTGTAGGGATGCCGGTTGTAGCTGGCCCGGGGCTCGGCGCCGTGCCAGTGCCAGGCAATGAAATCCAGCAGCACCTGCCAGTCCTCCGGCGCGTGGCGATGCGGGCCCGGGCGCAGGTGGAAAGCCAGCGCCTCGGGGGCCCCGAGGAACCGGTAGACCTCGCGCCCCGCCCAGGCGCACTGGACCATGCCCTCGGGGTTGGACCAGCGATCGTCCAGGGCGTAGGTCAGCAGCAACGGGCGCGGCGCGATCGTCGCCAGCAGGCAGTGCTGGTCGAAGGGGATCTCCTGCTCGCGGTCCAGGTATGGCCGCAAGCCGGTGCCGAACCAGGAGGGGAAGACATTGATGATGTTGAGCGTTTCGCCGCCGTGGCCGACGTAGCGGAACGCGGCGCTGCCGCCGGCGCAGGAGGCGTTGTCGTTGACGAGGCTGATGCGGGCGTCGGTGGCGCCGGCCAGCAGCGTGGTCTTGCCGCCGCGCGAGTGCCCGGTGACGGCGATGCGCGAGGTGTCGAGCTCAGGCAGTTGCTCGATCAGGTCCACACAGCGGTGATACCCCCACGCCCAGGCGGCCAGGGCGCCAAAGCTTCGGCCGGGGTAGACGTCGTACAGCCCGCCGGCGCGCTTGTGCTTGTCCGGGCAGCCGCCATAGCCAAGATCCTCGGCGAACTCGGTGCGGTTGAACATGACCAGCGCGCAGCCGGCGTCGATGACCGCCTGGGCGATTTCATCGCTGACGTACCACCAGCAGCCGTCGCCGTTGATGATCGCCGGGTGCGGCCCCTCGCCCTGCGGGCAGAGCAGGCGGGCGCTGAAGGCCAACGGCTTGTCGCCACCAAGGCAATGCACGCGGTAGGTGATCAGCCGCGGCGTAGCCGACCACCGCCGCACGCGGCTGTGACAGAGCGTCTCGACCTCGATGCCCGCGGGCGTCGGCGGCATGGAGCCATACTCCATGTCCACGACCATCTCGCGCCAGGCGTCGGCCAGGGCAGGCCATTCGTCGGGCGAGGTGATGCGCGCGCCGCCGGGGCGGCGGAACAGGTCGGGCAACTCGCCCTTGTTGACGGCGGGCTCGGCGGGGTAGGTGTTGGCCGGCAGTGCACTGGAGACGGTCGACATGAGATCACCGTGTCGTCTGGCAAGTCATGATCAGGGGCGCGAATCAACCTTACACGGATCAGGTCGTCGATTCAATGCCCGCGCAGCCACCGCCGGCGAGCGGCCGGTGCGCCAACGAAAATGTCACCCGGCCTCGGAAATTCGGCGGCCGGCGGTGTCATACTGGTAGCCGAGGCGATGAATGAGCCCGATCGAGCCGCACAGCGTGGTCCAGTGGTACAGGCGGTTCGCCCCGGCGCTGGTGCTCTACGCCCGACAGTGGCTCGATCCGGCCGAGGCGGAGGACGTTGTGCAGGAGGCGTTCGCGTCGTTGATCGTCCAGCCGCGTGAGCCGGCGTCACCGCAGGCCTGGCTGTTTCGCGTGGTGCGTAACGCGTCGCTGCACGCGGTGCGGTCGCGTCGGCGGCGTCGGCGGCACGAAGCCGCCCGGGCCGGGCACAGCAACGGCTGGTTTCACGCCGACGTAACGCAGCCGCTCGATGGCCGCATCGCGGAGGCGGCGCTGCGCCGGCTGGAGCCGGACCAGCGCGAGGTGATCGTGCTTCGCATCTGGGGCCAGTTGGCCTGGCGCGAGATTGCGG
>SLDI01000296.1:0-4559 GCA_007125385.1 Phycisphaeraceae bacterium
CAGGCCGCGAATTGGACGAGCGTCGGGCTGTGCGCCCACGAATCGGCGCTCAAGGGCGGGCAGAGCGTGGCGGTGCCCGATTTCGCGAGCCTGGCGCAGGCGTCGACGCCAAGCCGTTGACCACCTCCACACAACCCAACCCAGAGGCGAGTGCATATGACAACTGAACAGGCGGTGCAGACAAGCGTGGCGTTTCTCGGTCTGGGGCAGATGGGTGGGCCCATGGCAGGCCACCTGTGCCACAGCGGTTACACGGTGCATGGCTACGACCCCAACGCCGAGGCGCGGCGGCGGTTCGAGCGTGTCGGTGGGCAGCTCGCGGGCGACGAGCTCGAAGCGATCGTAACGGCGCAAGTCGTGATGCTCTGCCTCCCGACGTCCGATGCCACGATCGAGTTGGCGCGTCGACATCTGCTGGATCACCTGCGTCCCGGGCAGGTGGTGGTGGATCACGGGACGACGGCGGTGCCGGCGACGCGCGAGCTGGGCCAGGCCGCGGCCGCGCGACAGGCGACGTGGGTCGACGCGCCGGTCAGCGGGGGCGAGTCGGGCGCGCAGCAGGCGAGCCTGCGGCTGTGGGTCGGCGGGCCCGACGCCGCGGTGGCCCAGGTCTGGCCGCTGATTGAGCGGTTCGCCGCCGACGACGCGATTACGCACATGGGTCCCACCGGCTGCGGGCAGATCGGCAAGGCGGTGCATCAGATCAAGAGCGGGCTCGTCACCGCCGCGCAGCTCGAAGCGATCGCCTTTGGGTTGCGCGCCGGCGTGGAGATCGAGACGTTGGCACGCTCGTTCGCCGGCAGCGACCGTTCCTTCGAGCGGATGCTCGAAAGCGTCGCCGCCGGCGAGTCGTGCCCTGCGGAAAGCAAGTTCTACGAGTATGCCTACTACCTCGCCGAAGCGGAAGCTTCGAATTTCCGCCTGCCCATGATGGAGGCACTGAGCGAGCTGTGCCATGACGAGCCCCGCGCCTTTCGCGATCCCGTGAACCGGCCGGTGCCGTCGATCTGGCAAGCGCTGATGCGGGCAACACGGCGGCCGACACCGCGCTGAGGCGGCGATCCGAGCGGCGCGAGATTTGCCGGCGCCTGGTGAGGTTCCCGGCTCCGCGCCCGTGGTACTGGGCACTGATACCGATTGCCCTTGAATCGCCGGCGTCGATGTTGCGGGGGAGAGCAAGGCGATGGCTGCGGCGCGGGCGTGACGCCTGTGATTCAACTGCAATCCGTATGATGCCGGTGTAGCGGCCCAGCAGTTTTGACGGCACGATGTTGGGTCGTCGGCCTGCCCGGGCCTTGATGAGCGGTCGGCCACACGAATCGCGCGTCTGCACGCGGTCGCGCGTCACGTGGTCCACGATCGTACCGGGTTCGCGGCTTGGCACGCTCGCCGCTGACATCGGCGTGTCGGCGTACACCCGCGGGTCATTGGCCGGTGATCTCGACCGGCTCGCCATCGGTACTGGCCGGGTCGAAGAACATGGCGCGTCTGCCCTGCGTGCCCTGGTGGATGGCGGCGGCGGGCTCGAGGCCTTGGGCCGAGGCCTGCTCGCGGGCCTGGGCGACGTCGTCGACCTTGAAGCAGATGTGATGCAGCCCGGGGCCACGCTGGTCCAGCCAGGCGTGCAGCGGGTGGTCGGCCGTCAGCGGCTCGACAAGCTGCAACTGCGTGGAGCCCATGTCCAGGTGCGTCAGGCGGACCGTGCCTTCGTTGACCACCTCACGGTAGAGCACCTTCAGGCCCACCACATCCCGCCAAACGCGCAGCGCCGCCTCGGTGTCCGGTACGGCAATCGCCACGTGGTCCAGTTCCTTGAGCATGGCATCTCCTTTGAAGCCTCGGCATAACCCGATCATCGTTGATCCTCCAGCGAACCGCGAAGGGACGAAGGCAAACGAAGTGAGCGAAATGCCGAAGATCAACTGACCTCGCCCCACGGCGGTGAGCCCTCAAACGCGATCGCTCGCGCCGGCGCACCATCGCCCTCCAAAGGCTTCAACGGCAGGGCGACAAAGTACACCTTATCCGTGCGGATCGCTTCCAGGTTCGTCAAGCCTTCCACGATCACCACACCCCCGCCAAGCAACGTCTGATGCACGCGTGTCACCTCCGCCAGGTCGTTCACATCCGCCACGCTCGGCGGCTCCACCCCCAGCACCGTCACCCCACGAGCCACACACCACCGGGCGAGTTCGTCGCTGATTCGCGGTAAGCCATCGCGATAGCTCGGCTCGTCGATGCGGCCGCTCCAGCCGGTGTGCAGCAGCAGGCTGTCACCGCGCTCGAAGCGGTCCGCCACCTCGCCCAGATGCTCGACCGTCAGCAGCGCCCGCTCGGGCAGGCCGGGCAGGCGCACCACCCAGGCCGGGCCCATGCATTGCTCCAGCGGCATCTGGTCGATCGTCTGCTGGCTGGCTTCAAAGTGCTTGGGGCTGTCCATGTGTGTGCCGCAGTGCGAGTAGAGCGTGAGCGTGCTTCCGTTCCAGCCGTCGCGCTCGAACGTGAGCTTCGGCGCCAGCTCGACGCCGGGCATGGTCGGCCGCAGCGTCAGGGTCAGGTCGATGATGCGTGCCACGGTTCGCTCCCATTCAGCCTGTGAGCACGGCCTGGGCCACCAGGTCGCCCAGGTCTGTGGTCGTCAACGTGCCGCGGACGTCCGGCGTGCGGTTGGCGGGGTCGGCGAGCACCTGGTTCACCGCGGCATCGATCCGTTGCCCTGCGGCGCGGGCCGGCGGGCTGCCCAGCCAGTCGAGCATCATGGCGGCGGAGACGATGGTGGCGATGGGGTTGGCCTTGCCCTGGCCGGCGATGTCCGGGGCCGTGCCGTGCGAAGGCTGGAAGACGGCGTGCCGGTCGCCGATGTCACCCGACGGGGCCATGCCCATGCCGCCGACCAGACCCGCCGCGAGGTCCGAGAGAATGTCGCCGAACATGTTCTCCGTCACCATCACGTCAAACCGCTCCGGCCGTTGCACGAGGTAGAGCGCCATCGCGTCGACGTAAACGCGGTCGGTCTCGACGTCCGGGTACTGCTTCGCCACCTCGTCGAAGATCGCCCGGAACAGCACCATCGACGGCAGCACGTTCGCCTTGTCCACCAGTGTTAATCGCCCCTGCCGACGCTGGGCTTCCTTGAACGCCGCGTGAAACAGCCGCTCCGATGCCCGGCGGGTGACCAGCAGTTCGTCACGCGCCGTGTCGCGATCGTCGGTATATCGCTCACGCGTGGAAAAGAGCCCTTCGGTGTTCTCGCGGATCAGCGCGAAATCAATCTGGCGGACATGCTTCAACGGCGTGTCGTCGCGGTGGTACAGCCGGATGGGGCGCAGTCCGCAGTAGAGTTCAAGCTTCTCCCGCAGGTCGATCTGCGGCGCCATCTCGCGGCCATCGGGCCAGCGCACGTCCGGCAGGCCCATCGCCCCGAGCAGAATCGCATCGGCCGAGCGGCAGGCCTCAAAGGTCGCCGGCGGCAGCGGATCGCCCAGCTTCAGGTACGCCCCCGCTCCCACGGCGTGCTCGGTCAGTTCAAGCGACAGCCCCGCCTCGCGGTGCTCGGCGGCACGCAGCACCTTGACCGCCTCGGCCACCACCTCCGGGCCGACGCCGTCGCCCGGCAGCACGGCGATGCGGTGCACCGTCGCCGCCGATCCGCCATCAACCGCCCCGCCACCAGCCGTTGCCGGGGATTCCCCGGCCGAGGTATCCGATGAAAATGGCGCCATTGCCCGCTTCTCCTGTCACACCCGATCGACGATCATGGCCACTGATGCGACTCGACTCGCAAGCACGTTTTATCATATCTTAAGAGCGCCTGACAAAATCCCCCTCCCTCAAAAGAGGGGGTCGGAGGTGACCCGAACCCGCTGGATGAACCATGGTGTCAGGCGATCTAACTCCGCAAAGGGCGACCCTTGCCCGATGAACACCGACGCCGTGTCCTTCCATCACTCACCTCGTTCCGGCCGCGAGACAGCCAATGGGCAAGTTGGATCCGAACGCCCCGCGTATATATACCGAAGCCCTCGCCGTCCTGCCTGCGGCGTGGCCGACCCCGCTGCGACAAGCCAACGCCGAACAGTTCCCGAGCGACCGGAAGGTGCTCGTGCTCGACGACGATCCCACCGGCACGCAGACCGTGCACGACCTGTGGGTGCTGACGCGCTGGACCGACGACGAGTTGCGCACCGCCTTTACTGCCGACGCCCCTGCGGTGACGTACGTGCTGACCAACAGCCGAAGCCTGCCGGCGCCGGAAGCGGCGGCGCTGAACCGTACGATCGCCGAGCGGGCCTGTCGGCTCGCGCGGCAGATGGGCGTTGACGTAACGCTCATCAGCCGGGGGGACTCTACGCTTCGCGGGCATTACCCCGCCGAGACCGATGCGCTGCGGGCGGGCCTGGCGGCGGCGGGTACTCCGGATGTCGATGGCCTGCTGCTGTGCCCGTTCTTCGAGGCGGGTGGTCGACTGACGATCGACGACGTGCACTACGTGGTCCAGCACGATCAACTGGTGCCCGTCGGGCAGACACCGTTCGCGGAGGACGCGACGTTCGGCTACC
>SLDI01000457.1:0-4559 GCA_007125385.1 Phycisphaeraceae bacterium
GTCTTGAGCTTGCTCGCCTGCGGCAGGTTCAAGGCGACAAATCAGCAGGATCGCCCAAGGACGGCGCCGAAGCGTCCGCGGGTTAAACAACACTGCGGCTGGACGTCGCGAAGGCTGTCGCCGGCCGCCGCGTCGTCGAGATCAAAGCGGCGACTAAGCGTGTAGAGGCTGCAAGCTGACTGTCACGGCACGGGGGTTCGAATCCCCCCGGCTCCATTTATACCCATATCGGGATTTGGCGTAAACCGCTATGCAAAAGTGACTTATGCGACAAATGGTTTTGGAGCTGGGGAGGCCAATCCCGCCTAGTACCTATAGAATCGCGTTCCGAGTACCCATAGCAGTACCTATATCGTCTTGACCTCCGGGCTCCTGCGGCTTATTTTTTCAGGATGCCGCAACGCCGCAAAGGAAGTTCAACAGTCAGCCAGATCAACGGCCAGCATCGCCGGACGCTGGGCCGGTGGGTCAACTCCCGCGGCAACCTGGAACCGAAAAAATTCGTCCTGCCCCGTGAAGCACAGGCGGCGCAGTTCGCCAACCAGTTGCTCGAACGCCTCTGGGAGCAGGTCGAGCGGCAGTGGGCCCGGCGACAGGAGGAGGCGGGACGAGCAGCCCAGTCCGTCCACTTCGACCAGCTACCGCCAGGCACCGTTCACCACGACGCGTCCACGCTCAAGCCTCAGTGGACCCCCGACACGCTGGAACTGGCGGAGGCGGCCCGCAAGGGGCAGACGGCGGCGAGCATCGCCCGGCGGCCCGACGAGACGACAATCCAATACACCCAGCGGATCGGTCGACTACGCCAGGGCTACCCGGCCATCACCGCGATCGCCGCCGACGAGACGGCCCAGGCCCAAGGCCAGGAGAAGATCACCCAGGCGTCGAAGAACTACCTCAGCGTCGCCAACGCACTTCACCGCAGCGCGGTGCCGGAAGCCGGGCCCCTCAGCATGCACGGCCAGATGCTGTACCCGGCGCTGGAGGCCTACGCGACGTGGGCGACGGCGAAGAACCCCAACGAGGGTGGGCGTAAGGAAGCGGAGCGGGCACGCCGGCTCAAGCAGTCACTTCGAGACATGGACCTGGGCCTGCTCGACGGCACGGCCATTGAGGAGGCGGCGCGGTACTGGCAGGCCCGGCCGGTCGCCAGGACGCACGCCAGCCGGCGAAAGCCCCGGCCGATCTCGCTCAACACGGTGGACCATCAGCTCAAGACGCTGCGCCGGTTCCTCCGTTGGCTGGCTCGTAGCGAGGCGTACAGGTGGCGGATGCCCGAGCACGCCATCGAGTCCACTCAGGTGCCGCTGACCATGATCCGAACGGCCGAGGAGACGGCCCGCCTGGCACGTGGACCGCAGACGTTCAGCGTCGAGCACCTGGCCGTCATCTGGCGGCACGCCAGCGATTCCGAGCGGCTGATGATCGCCCTGGCGTTGAACGCGGCCATGGCCCCGGCGGAGTTGTGTGGACTGCGGTGGGACGAGATCGAGGGGGGCACGATCAAGCGGATCCGCCGCAAGTCCGGTGTTTACGCTGAATTCGCGCTCTGGCCGGAAACGCTCCAGGGGTTGGCGTGGTGGGAGCGGATTCGTGGACGACAGGGTGAGCTGGTGCTGACGACACAGGCCGGCGGCCCGTTCGACCGGCAACGCATCTCCAACATGTGGGGGAAGCTGCGGGAGCGGATCGGTGGCACGGGCGGAGACGAGGTTCAGTGGTGGCTGCCTTTCAAGCACGTGCGCAAGACGGCCGCCCACTTGGTACGGCAGGCGGCCGACGGCGAAATCGCGGGGGTCTTTCTCTCGCACGGCCAGCCGGTCCGAGACGACGAACTGAGCGACCTGTACAGCCGCCGACCGTTCGACAAGGTCGCTAAGGCGTTGGCCAAGGTACGCCACAGACTCGACCCGGTGTTTGAGGGTGTTGACGCGTTCACAAGCACGCAGGTGGGTGGACGCGGACCGCGCTCGCGCGAGACTGCGTGATCGTGCGGTGTGGCAGTCGGCCGATCTTGTCTTTGCTGTTGATGGTGGTAGAGCGGGCCAAACACTCTTCGAACTTCTGCGGAAAGTGCGCGCGAGACAAATTTCGTGTCGGGTTCGCTCGACCGAATCGAAAGGTCTCAGGTTATGGGGATTGAGAGGGCCTGGGGCGGGATCGCGTCTATTTACGACGCGGCGGGGGTGGCTCAAAATGTCGGGCGGCGTTTTGTGCTGGGCTTACGTCGCGGAGGACGGAGGCTGAGATGGCGCTGCCCCACTGGTTGATGGCCCTTTTAATGATGCTGGTTGAGGCGTGGTCGGTGCGCCGCGACGCTCAGGTCCGCTCCCTGACACTCCAGGTGGAGTTGCTCTGCGCCAAGGTGCCCGGGACCGGGTGATCCTGGCCCCGGAGGACCGGGCACGTCTGCTCCGGCTCGGGGAAGCGATGGGCCATGAGGTCCATGCTGTCATCGGGATCGTGAGCGTCAAGACCTACCGCCGGTGGGTGCGGGACCAGGCCACGGGCCGGCAGGCGGGGCGGGTGGGGCGCCCGCGGAAGATGACGGCCTCGCTGCGGGCGCTGATCCTGCGCCTGGCCCGGGAGAACGTCGGGTGGGGCGTGCGCCGGATCGTCGGCGAGCTGCGCGAGCTGGCGCTCACGCCCAGTCGCGCGAGCGTGCGTCGGGTGCTCGAGGACGAGGGCGTGCCGCCGGATCCGGATCGCCACGCGCCCAAGGGTGTGGAAACGACATGGCGGAAGTTCCTGGCGGCCCACCTGGACTGCATGGTGGCGACGGATTTCTTCTGCAAGGCCGTCTGGACGCCGACGGGCAGGCACATGGCCCACGTCCTGCTGTTCATCCACCTGGGCAGTCGAAAGGTGTTCGTTTCGTCGAGCACGTATCATCCGGACGCCGAGTGGATCCAGCAGCAGGCGCGAAACGCGACGATGTGGGCCGAGGACGAGGGTCTGGAACTGCGCTTCCTGATCCGGGACCATGACAGCAAGTTCACGGAGGCCTTCGACGGGCACTTCCGCCGCGTCAGCGGTGAGCGGATCGTGACGACACCGGTCCAGTCGCCAATCGCAAACTCGTTTCCGGAGTCGTGGATCGGCAGCCTGAAGCGCGAGTGCCTCAACGCCTTCTACTGCTTCAGCTTGAGGCAGGTCGACCACGTGGTACAGACGTACGCGCGGTATCACAACACGATGCGGCCGCACCAGTCGCTCGGCGACGTGCCGTTGAACGAGCAGGAGGAATCACCACCGAGTATCGTTGGTTCACCCGGACCGGTGCGGCGGACGAAGCTGCTTGGTGGATTGTTGAACCATGATGAGCGGCAGGCTGCGTGAAGGCGAGTGTCCAGCGCGATGCTCTGAGAACGCGGGACGAACGCTTTTGAGCGACTACTCACAACTCGTAGAGCGGGCTCATCCCGCGCCCCAGCACGAAGGTCACGAACAGGATCATCCACACAACCGCCAGGTAGTGCCAGTAGATGCACAGATTACGCAGGACCGGTGCCTGCGACACCTCGACATCAATGCCTCGGTACCGCCACAGGACCGCGGTCATGTACACCAGCCCCCCCACCACGTGCGCCGCATGTACGCCGACCAGCATGAACATCATGCGGTACAACCGCGCCGCCGCATCGGAGTCAAAGCGATGGGCCGCCACCAGTTCGACGAGCCCCGGCACTTGAAGAAGAGCGAACAGGTACCCGAGCACAATGCTCACAGCCAGAGCCCGTTTGGCATGACGGGGGTTGTTCATCCGCGCCAGCACCAGGGACGATTGCAGTGTCACACTGCTGACCAGCACAACGAACGTGCTGAACCACAACCAGGCGGGGAGCGTGACCTGCTCGTGCGGGAAATCGCGGCGTACGATCAGGTAGCCGTAGATCAACCAGCCGAACGCGAATGTGATGCCCACGAGAAAGATGACCAGGCCGAATGTTCCAAGCTGCGAAGTGGATTGCTTCACAGCGCCGGCGGGGCCACGTTCGTGGGGCGGGGGTTGATCGGTCATTGTGATCTCCCAAACACAAGGCCTGTCCGCCCATCGTAGGCGTGCATGGCTCGATGGATGTCGCCTGGCAGTCATCATCGGGCGAAGCTGTGGTCATCCTGGCGCTGCACCTGCTCCGCGGCCGGCGCTGTCGCGAGCGTTTCGCCATGGGTTGGTCTCCCAGCGGCGTAGAGTGCGGGCATGAGCACGAGTGCAACGAGGATCTCCGCGAGCAGGCCGCCGATCGCCGCGACCGCCATGGGCTGAAGCATGTCGCCGCCAGCGCCGACGTTCAGCGCCAGCGGCAGCAGGCCGGCGATGACCGAGACGCTGGTCATGACGCGTGGGCGCAGGCGGACGCACGCCGCCTCGATCACCGCCGCAGGGCGATCCAGGCCGCGCTGCGTGCGAATGTCCTCGGCGAAGTTCAGCAGCAGCACGCCGTCGTTGACGGTCACCGCCACGACCACCAGCACGCCGATGAACACCGTCGCGCCCAGCGCCATGCCCGTCAGCCACAGCGCCGCCGCCATGCCCGCCAGCGACACCGGCAGCGTCA
>SLDI01000126.1:0-4550 GCA_007125385.1 Phycisphaeraceae bacterium
CGCCGCTTCGGGAAAAGCCATGGCACCGGCGCGGGCGAGGTTGAATCAACCATTCAAACGTCATCAAACGCTCGCCTCGCGCACGTCGTACCCGGCCTCGTCCAGCGCCGCATACAGCCGCCGCGCGTGCTCGTGGTCAGACGTCTCGGCGATGCACGCGACGCGGACGGTTGACACGTCAGGCCCGGAGAACGCCCGGTCGTGGACAATGTGCTTGATGCTCGCCCCCTGCTCGGCGACAACGTGGGCGAAGCGCTCCAGCCCGCCGGGCCGGTCGCTGATCGTCGCGGTGAAGCGGCAGAGTCGGCCATCGACGACCATGCCGTGCTCGATGACGCGCCCGAGCAGCGCCGGGTCGATGTTGCCCCCGCACAGGGCAAGCACGACGTGGCGCCCGCCCAGCTCGGGCAGTTTGCCGGCCAGCAGCGCCGCCAGAGCTGACGCGGCCGCGCCTTCCACGACGCTCTTTTCCATCTCCAGCAACCGCAGGATGGCCAGCGCGAGCTGGTTTTCCTCCACGGTGACGGTGCGGTTGACATGCTGCTGCGCGATCTCGAACGCCAGCTCACCGACCTTCCCCACCGCCAGGCCGTCCGCCAGCGTCGGGCGTACGTCGATGCGCACGGGCTTGCCGGCGGCGACCGCGGCCGCGTAGTTGGCGGCGTTGGCGGCCTCGACGCCGATGACCTCGACGTCCGGGCGCAGGTGCTTGATCGCCAGTGACGCGCCGGCGATGAGCCCGCCGCCGCCGATGGGGATGATAATCGCCTCGACGTCAGGTACCTGCTCGAGCACTTCCAGCGCGAGCGTGCCCTGCCCGGCGATGATGGCCGGGTCGTCGAAGCCGTGGATGTACGTCAGCCCGTCGCGATCGCGCCGCTGAAGCGCATGGGCCCGCGCCGCATCGAAATCGTCGCCGTGCAGCACGACGTGGGCGCCGTAGCGCCGGCAGGTGGCGACCTTGATCAGCGGCGAGAATCGCGGCATGACGACGGTCACGGCGATGCCCAGACGCCGGCCGTGGCACGCCAGGGCCAGGGCATGGTTGCCCGCGGAGGCGGCGATCACACCACGGGCGCGCTGCGCCTTATCGAGCTGCATCAGCGCGTTGGCCCCGCCGCGCTCCTTGAAGCTGCCCGTCTGCTGGAGGTAGTCGAGCTTGCAGTAGATGCGGCAGCCGGTCAGCTCCGACAGCGCGTCGGAGCGCGGGCAGGGTGTGACGTCCACCACCGCGGCGATGCGGTCGCGGGCGGCGGCGATGTCGTCGTAGGTGACGGACATGAGCAAACCATAGCATCATGCCGCTTGCCGCTTCGCGAAGCCTCAAGCAGCACGAAACCTCACGCCGTCACGCTCGGCACCGCCGGCACGTCGTAGGGCCTGCCGTCGTTGCGGCTGGCGTTGGCGGCCTCGATCATGGCGACGACGGCCAGGCTCTGCTCGGCGGGAATGTCGCTCTGGCCGTTGGGCAGTGTGCGCAGGATCGCCTCGAGCATCACGGCGTACGCCGGCCGCGCCGGCTGGCTCATGTCGATGTAGTCGGGCCCGGTGGCGCGATGGATCGCCCCGCCGAACTGGTGATGCACGCCGCGCAGGCCGTGGATCGTCGCCACCCGCCCGTCGTCCCAGGTGAAGGTGACCACGTCGTGGTTCTCGTTGGCCAGGTCCCGGGCCGTCGCGGCCGGCCCCCCCATCGCCGCGACCGCCAGCTCGACGCTGTGGCAGCCGTACCAGAACAGCCCGCCCTGCGTCGGCTCGATCGCCATCGGGCCGAACAGATCAATGGCGTGGATCGGCTCGTCGGCGTGCGCCGCCAGGGCCTTGGCGAACGGCTCGCTGTAGCGCACCGCCGAGCAGCTCATCACCGCGATGCCCGCCGCGCTGGCCGTCTCGAAAATCTGCCGCGCGTGATCGAAGCGCGTCGCCAGCGGCTTGTCGATGAACACCGGCTTGCCGGCCGGCGCGACCTGCTTGAAGAAATCCAAGTGCTGGCGGCCGTCCACCGCCGTGATGATCACCAGGTCGCTGGCCTCGGCCACCGCGGCGGGCGAATCGAGCATCTCCACGCCGTACTCGTCGCGGATCTGGGCGGTGTACTTCTTAACGCGCTCGTAGCTCTTGTCAAAGTCGTCCGCCCCGCCCGGGAAGCCGTACGTCACCCGCGCCCCGGGCACGTGATGCTCGTTGGACTCGTCGTTGAGGATCCTGGTGAAGGCGGGCACATGCGAGGTGTCCAGGCCGATCAGGCCGACTTTCAGGGGTGTGCTGGGCATGATGCTTTCTCGATGCGGGGGGTGGGATAAGCCACGAATGAACACGAATGAGCACGAACAGGTCGGATTCGATTAACCGCGAAGGAGCGAAGGTGGCGAAGGACGCGAAGGAGAGCCGATCAGATTGGAGCACCTGGCATAACGGATTTACCCGACCAATATCAGACGCTCCTCATCTGCTCCATCTGCCTCATCCTCGCCCCTTCGCTTACTTCGCTTACTTCGCCCCTTCGCGGTTTCTCGATTTCACCGGTTGCCGTCCGTGTGCATCCGTGTGCCTCCGTGGTTTCACTGCACCGACTCGCCGACGAGCTGGTGCGTCAGTTCACGGATGGCGGCGTCGGGCCCGGTGAGCACGTGGGTGACGCTCGTGCCGCTGCGCAGCGACGGGCCTTCGCCGACGACGATGGCCGGCTCGTGATGCTCCATCTCGCCGAAGCCGCCGTACGTCCCGTCGTCGCTGTAGGCCTGCAGCGTGTCGCCGCCGACCAGCGCGTCGCTGTCGCGGGGCAGGTCGACGTAGACCTCGCCCGGCTGAGGCAGGAACCAGCGGGCGATGAGCGTGGCCGCGCCATCTTCAAGCGGACGATAGTAGCCCATGCGCCCGGCGGTCTGGTCCGCGCGCAGCCCCACCTTCACCCGCCCGGGCCCGCCGACGAAAAAGCGCACGGCCCGATCGTCGACCCGCAGGTTGTCCGGCCCGGGCTCGTCGAAGTACACCCGCGGCCGCCCGGCCGGGCCCGTGGTCGGACAGACCAGCGTCCCGCCGGGCGGGATCTGCAACAGTTGCCACGCCCCGGCGACCGCCTGCTCGTCGCCCTGGACCAGCGACAGGTCGTGCCGCACGGCGAAGCTCACATGGCTCACACCCGCGGGCAGGTCCGTCGGCGGGCCGAGCTCGAGCACCTCCCGCGAGACGTTGAGCGTGATCTTCTTGCCGCTGCGATGGTCGCGCAGGGCCATCGTCGCCGCCCAGACGAGCCGGCCGTCCTCCTGCTCGATGACGCCCCACTCCCCCGGATCCATCGCCACGGGCAGTTCAGCCGTGGAGATCGGGTCGACGCGGGCGGCGGCCAGATCCTTCCAGATGAACCCGACCTCCGGCGCGATCCAGAAGCGGTCACCACCGAACGGACCGCCCTTGGCCAGCAGCGGCGCGGCGGTCTCAGCGCCGGCCAGGGCCGGGTCATGCCAGAAGAGGTTGTCGGCCACCCCCGGCAGCTCGCATGCCAGCACGCGGGCCGCATGGTCGCACAGCAGCAGCCGCCCGTCGCCGATCTGCCAGGCGTGCGTGGCGTGCTCGCAAGCCTCGACGGCCTGCTGAAGCTGATCGAACCATTGGCTCATGCCCTGCCCCTTCGTGCGTCGGACCTGCCGACCACGTTAGAGCAGATGCCCGCCGGGCACAAGCCGGGAGTGCAGCTCAGACTTGGAGCAGACGAGCGACGCGGTAAGGTGGGTGCCACTGGCGGCTTGGCCACCAGTGCCTCGGCGCCGCCTGCGGCGTAGCCGGTCGAAATCGTGTGGCAAAAAGAGGTCTGCAAGGTAGATGGGCTTCGGTGCGCCTGGGCACTGGCGGCCAAGCCGCCAGTGGCACCCGGAGTGTCGTTGCGCCAAGCCGGGCCGATCAGCGCCGCTCGTCGAATCGGTCCTCGAACCCGCGCTGCGGATCCCGCTGCCGCGGCTCGAACCGGCGCTGGCCGGGCGCGAAGTCGAATCGGTCGCGCGGCGCCGGCTCGAGTCGCCGCGACGGCGGAGGAAAGTCAAACTGTTGTGCCGGCTCACGGAACCGCGTCGGCGGAGGGAAGTCGAATGGCTGCGTCGGCTCGCGGAACCGCGTCGGCGGGGGCATGCCCCGATCAAATCGATCGAAGCCCGGCTGCCGGAACCGCTCGACCCCCTGAGGATCGACGCGGTCGAACCGATCAACGCCCGGCCGATCGAACCGCTGCATGCCCCGATCGAAGCGGTCCAGGCTCGGCTGCCGCAGGCCATCGGTCCCCGGCTGGCCGAGGCGGTCCGGCGCCCGCTCCATGCCTTGGGGCTCGGCCGGCCCCGGCTCAGCCGGCTGCACATCCTGCTGGGCCAGCCGGTGGCTCAGCGTCCGATCCGCGATGTGAAGCTGCCCCGCAGCCGGCGCCGTGACGACGGCCATGCCCAGCAGCACCGCAGCGGTAATGGTCATCCGCATGTCACACCTCACTTTGCCGGGTCCGCCCGCCCCGCGCATAATCCTAGCCCCGGGCCAACAGGAGGTTCCTCGGTAACCGGTTCGCC
>SLDI01000578.1:0-4548 GCA_007125385.1 Phycisphaeraceae bacterium
ATGCTGCCATGAAGGAGAAGCAGATCCAGAACCAGATCCTGCGGACGTTCGGCACGCGCCGCGACATGCGGCTGTGGCGCGCCAACGCGGGCACGGCGAGCTTCGGTCCGCCCGGCAGCCGGCGCACGGTGGCGTTCGGGCTTCCCGGGCAGGCGGATCTGACGGGCATCCTGCCCGGCGGCACACGGCTGGAGATCGAGGTGAAGGGGCCACACGGCCGGCAGTCGCGCGAACAGCAGTTCTATCAGCAGATGATCGAGCGCTTTGGCGGCGTCTATGTGCTGGCGCGGTCGGTGGAGGACGTGTGGCGGGCGATCGGCGGGTATCTCGGCGAGGGATCGCCGGAAACAGTGGGACGATGAACATGGAACAGGCATCCGAAGTGAGCATGGACGCAGCCGGGTACCGCCGGGGCAACGTGCAGTGGTGCTACGAGAAGCTCGGTTTCTCGTTCGTCGCGCTCGATGGCAAGCGGCCGACGCAGACGGGCTGGCAGAGCCGGGAGCGCGAGGCGCTGGACGAGGCGCTGGCGTGGGCGGAGGCGGGCAACGTGGGGCTGCGCACCGGCGAGGCCAGCGGGTGGATCGTGGTCATCGACGTGGACAGCGGCGGCGACGTCAGTGGCCTCGACCTGCCCGAGACCGTCGTCGCGGTCACCGGCAGTGGCGGGCGGCACTACTACTTCCGCACGAATCGGCAGGTCGGCAACTCCGTCGGCCGGCTGGGCGAGCACATCGATGTGCGCGGTGATGGCGGGCAGGTTGTGTTTGCCGGCTCGGTGCATCCGGAGACGGGGCAGATGTACGCGTGGCTGGAGGGCCATGAGCCGTGGCAGCGCGAGATCGCGGAGCTGCCGGAGCACATCATCGACATGCTCGACCGCGACCGGCAGCAGAAGCGGGAGGCTTCGACGCAGCGCATCCAGCGCCAGCGCAGCCACGATCAGAAGGCCAATCGCTACGCCTCGTTCATCCAGCGGGCCGAGGTGCACGCCGTGGCCAACGCGGTGGAGGGGGCGCGGAACGACACGCTGAACAAGGCCGCGTTCGCCCTCGGCCGGCTGATCGGCGCCGGGTATCTCGACCGCCACGACGTGGAACAGGAGCTTCAACTCGCCGCCGACCGGGCGGGGCTCGACTGGCACGAGGCGCAGCGTACCATCCGCTCTGGGCTCGACGCCGGCGTGCACCAGCCGCGTGTGCTGCCCGCGGAGCGGCAGACGCAGCGCCTGCGCACGCAGGACGGGCAGGTGGAGGTGCCGAAGCTGCCGGTGAGCCGGTTCCGGCTGACCGCCTCGGGTAACGCCGATCGCTTCATGCACCTGTGGGGCCAGGACGTGCACTGGTGCGAGCAGCGAAGCTCGTGGTACGTCTGGGATGGGGCGTGCTGGCGCGAGGACGAGGTGCTGGAGGCCCAGCGCCGGGCGGAGCTGACCGTGTTGGCGCTGCTGGCCGAGGCGGAGGAGTCCGGCGACGACGAGACGATCAAGTGGGCGACGCGCTGCAACAAGACCGCCCGGCCGCAGAGCGAGATGCTCCAGATCGCCAGGCACCGCACCGCCATCCACCACACCGCGTGGGACCGGCACGACTGGCTGCTCGGTGTGCAGAACGGCGTGATCGACCTGCGCAGCGGCGAGTTGCTGCCCCACGATCGCGATCAACTCATCACACGGCTGTGCGCCACGGTTTACGACCCGCGGGCGGCGTGCCCGCAGTGGGAGGCGTTCCTCGGCGAGGTGATGGCCGGCGACGCGGGCATGATCGCGGCGCTGCAGCGGTTGTGCGGCTACTGCCTGACTGGCGACATCAGCGTGCAGGTGCTGCCGATCCTCTACGGCAGCGGCGCCAACGGCAAGAACGTCTTCCTCGACACCTTCCAGGGCATCCTCGGCGCCTACGGGGCCAAGGCCCCCGACAGCCTGATCACCGCGCAGCAGCACGAGCAGCATCCGACCGAGATCGCGGATCTGATGGGCCGGCGTCTGGTGGTGGCGTCGGAGACCGACGAGGGCCGGCGGTTGCGGATCGGGCTGGTCAAGCAGCTCACCGGCGACGCGACGCTCAAGGGCCGGTTCATGCGGCAGGACTTCTTCGAGTTCCGCCGCACGCACAAGACGCTGCTGGTGACCAACAACAAGCCGGTGATCACGGAGGCCTCGCACGCAGTGTGGCGGCGGATTCGGCTGATCCCCTTCGAGGTCACGATCCCCGAGCAGCGGCAGGACAAGCATTTGCCGGAGAAGCTGCGGCGCGAGTGGCCGGGGATCCTGGCGTGGGCGGTGCGCGGGTGCCTGGACTGGCAGCAGCGCGGCGGGGATCTGGGCCTGCCGGAGAAGGTGACGCTGGCGACGGACAGCTACCGCGGCGAGTCGGATCCGGTGGGGCAGTTCATCGACGAGTGCTGCCTGGTGGCGGAGTACGGCACGGTGGCGAAGGCGGAGCTGTACGAGGCGTTCTCACGCTGGGCGAAGCACGCCGGTGAGTACGTGCCGGGCGGGCGGACGTTCAACGCGCGGGTGAAGGAGAAGGGGTTCGAGGACTGCTTTGTCGGTGACAGCCGGGCGCGGGCCCGGGGCTGGCGTGGGCTGATGCTGGCCGGGCCGGAGTCGATCCCGGGCAACCCCGACTGAAAAGGTGAACGCAAATGAACGCGACCAACACAACGACGATCCGTGAACCGAGCGTGCACAGCGTGCATTCCCCTCATGGTGCACGATCTGAACGTTCACTCCTATTTATCGGCTGTGCGCACAAAGGCGCTAAAAACGTAGAGGGGATAATAGGCGGTGCACGTTCACATCGTGCACCTTCAGACGCGGTGAGCGCAACCGAGCGCTCACTGCCACCGCCGGTGCGCCGCTACGCCACGTCGAACGACGAGGCCGATCACCGGCCGACCTACCGAGTCGGTGACGCGCCGTTGCCGTTCAGCGACGATCCGCGCCTCGCCGCGTGCGATGTGCTGATCCTGGCGTTCGCGGCGCGCCGACATGCCGAGCATCTCTCGACCGTCGGGACGTGTCCGCCCGATGTTGCCGAGCGCATCGTCGCTGAGCTCGATCGGATCCGGCAGATCGTGGCCGGCGAGCCCGAATCGCCAGGGTCGCGACACGTTGGCCCGTGTCGCGGCGACGCGGCCGGTGGCAGCCACGCGCCGCCATCGCTGTTCGGCGGCACAGAACGCAACGGGGCGAAACGAGTGCATGCAGATGCAACGGGATAGGTACTTCCGAGGGGGGAGCTGGTCTCTCCCCCGCGGCGGGAATAGCCGCGCCGTTAGTTTGATTCGTTCGCGGATGAAAAACCCCATTTGGAGATCAACCATGCCACCGACTGACAACGAAATCGCCGCGGCTCGCCAGTTGGGCGAAGCCCTCCTCCGGTTCATCAGCGCCATCGAGGAAGGGGTGGTGCAGCGACATGCAGCGCGTGCGCGGGCGGCAGAATCCTCGCCGCCCTCGACGCCGCCTCGCGCGGCCGGCACCACTGCATCGCAGTCGGCGCCCACGGCACAGAAGCCTGAAAAGCTTGTCATTACCTCCCGTGAGGCTGCTCGGATGCTCGGGATCTCGGAGCGCACGCTGTGGCAACTCTCTGCCCCCCGTGGGCCGATTCCCTTGATTCGGGTTGGTAGGTCCATTCGGTACGACCTGGACGACGTAAAGGCAGCCCTCTCCGAGATGAAGTCCCGACCGAAGCGGTAGGCGCTGCGATTTCAGTTAACTCACCTTTCAGGAGACGCACGATGAAGATTGAGACCTGGTCGATCGACCGCATCCGGCCCTACGAGCAGAACCCGCGTCAGAACGATGCGGCCGTGGACATCGTGGCCCGCTCGCTGGAGCAGTTCGGCTTCCGCCAGCCCATCGTCGTGGACACCGACGGCGTGATCGTCGTCGGGCACACGCGGTACAAGGCGGCGCTGAAGCTGGACATGCAGAAGGTCCCGGTGCACGTGGCCAAGGACCTGACGCTGGAGCAGGCCCGGGCCTACCGCATCGCGGACAACAAGAGCAGCGACATCGCCACGTGGGACATGGAACTGCTACCGCTGGAGCTCGGCGCCCTGCGCGACGATGGCTTCGACCTCGACCTGCTCGGCTTCGACGCCGAGGAGTTGGCGAACATGCTCGACGGCGATGTGAAGGAGGGCATGACGGATCCGGATTCGGTGCCCGAGCCACCGGACGAGGCGACGACGTGCCGTGGGGACATCTGGGTGCTGGGCAGCCATCGGCTGATGTGCGGTGACAGCGGCAACCCGGGCGATCTCGACCGCCTGCTCGACGGCGCGAGGATCGACCTGTTGAACACCGATCCGCCCTACAACGTGAAGGTCGAGCCGCGCAGCAACAACGCCATCGCGGCCGGCAACTCCTCGTTCCGCGCCAATGGCAAGGCGCAGACGCACCATCAGAAGCTCGACCTGGAGCGGCACCCGGGCAAGGCCAAGGGCACGCACGCGCAGATGCGGGCCAAGGACCGGCCGCTGGAGAACGACTTCGTCACCGACGAGCAGTTCGACGAGCTGCTGCTGGCGTGGTTC
>SLDI01000243.1:0-4547 GCA_007125385.1 Phycisphaeraceae bacterium
GGATCGTCTTGGCCATCGCCATCGCGCCGTCCTGGACGATCACCATCTTGGTCGTCGCCGCGCCGATGTCGATCAGGCAGGTGGCCTGGCCGCCGTGCACGTGCTCGAGCGCCGCGTGCAGGGCCATCGCCTCGCTGTGCATGCCCACGACGTTGAGCTTCAGCCCGCCCAGCAGCTCGATGTATCGCATCACCACCTCGCGGCCGGCGGCGAGGCACAGCACGTCCTGCATCGGCTGGCCGTCACGCGTGACCCGCGCGATCGGGAAGTAGCGCACCACCATGCGCTCCGGGTCCACGTCCATGCGCTCACGCAACTGGAGCTGGACCTGAAGCTCGAGGCTCTGCTCGTCCTCGACGGCGGGGACCTCCAGGTGCTGAACCAGGCTCTGGGACGCCGGCAGCGAGCAGATGACGCGCCGGCCCTGGAACCCGCCGCGCTGAAGCAGCCGCGGCAGCATCTGGGCGAAGAAGGCCTGGCGGGCGCCCAGGTCGCGTCGGGCGGTCGCGGGCACGACGGCCGAGGCAGCGGCGACGACCCGCGTGGGCTCCTCGGCGCTGAGCTGAAGCAGCTTCAGGCTGTCCCCGCCGAAGTCCACCGCGATCGGGCCGAAGCGTTTGCGCGAAAAATTCAGTGCCTGGAGCGTAAAAAGCATGCTCATGCTCGCTCTGCGAGTCGCCGCGGCCGCCGGCACGCACAGCGCGCAACGGTCACCGCCTCTTCCCCACCAGCATCGGCGCTGCGAGGGGCCGGGTTTAGCCGCTTTGCCGGCCTTATCGGATTTCCCCCGCCGGCGGGACCGCCGCCACCGCTCCGACCCGAGCCGGGGGGCGCCGAAGCCGCCCGAATCCGCGCCAGGCCTCGCGCCTCGGGCATTCCGTGGCCCCGCCCATGCCTGCTACCATTTAACCATGCAGGACCTGACCCCCGCCCAGATCGTCGAGCGCCTCGACGCCTACATCATCGGCCAGGACCCCGCCAAGCGGGCCGTGGCCGTGGCGATCCGCAACCGCTGGCGCCGCCGCCAGCTTGATCCCGAGATCGCCCGGGAGATCTACCCCAAGAACATTGTGATGATCGGCCCCACCGGCGTGGGCAAGACCGAGATCGCCCGCCGGCTGGCCAAGCTCACCGCCGCGCCCTTCATCAAGGTCGAGGCCAGCAAGTTCACGGAAGTGGGCTACCACGGGCGGGACGTCGAGTCGATGATCCGCGACCTGCTGGAGCAGGCGATCTCGATGGTCCGCGCCGAGCAGGCCGAGCACGTCGCCCAGCGTGCCCGCGAGGCGGCCGACGAGCGTCTCGTGGACCTGCTGCTGCCCGGCACCGACAAGCCCGCGGCGCAGCGGCCGCCTTACTACCAGCCCGCGGGCCAGGCGGCGTCCGACACCGGCTGGGTCGAGCCGGAAGACTCCACCGAGCGCCAGCAGCGCCTGCGCCAGCGCATGCGCGAGCAGCTCGAGGCGGGCAAGCTCGACGACAGGCAGGTGGAGATCGACATCCGCTCCCGGCCGTCGACGTCGATGATGTTCGCCAACATGGGCCTGGACCAGATGGACCCGGACATGGCCAACATGCTCGAAAAGCTCATGCCCGAGCAGACCAAGCGCCGCCGCGTCACCGTCGCCGAGGCCCGCCAGATCCTCATCGAGCAGGAGACCGACAAGCTCCTGGACACCGAGAAGATCACGGCCGAGGCCATCGATCGCACCCAGGACGACGGCATCATCTTCCTCGACGAGATCGACAAGGTCGCGGCGCCGTCGGGCAAGGGCGGCGCCGCGGGCGGGGGCGGCGGCTCGCCCGACGTCTCCCGGCAGGGGGTGCAGCGCGACCTGCTGCCCATCGTCGAAGGCTCGGCCGTCAACACCCGCCACGGCGTGGTGCACACGGACCACATCCTCTTCATCGCCGCCGGCGCGTTCCACAGCGCGGCCGTCAGCGACCTGATGCCCGAGCTCCAGGGCCGGTTTCCCATCCGTGTCGAGCTCAGCTCGCTGGGCCGCGACGAGTTCGTGCGGATTCTCACGGAGCCGGACAACGCCCTGACGCGGCAGCAGCAGGCGCTGCTGGGCGTCGAGGGCATGCAGGTGAGCTTTGACGACGGCTCCATCGAGGCCATCGCCGAGCTTGCCGCCGAGGCCAACGCCACGATGGAGGACATCGGCGCCCGGCGATTGATGACGATCGTGGAGAAGGTGTTCGACGAGGTGACGTTCGACGCCCCGCAGCGCGTCGCGGCGGGCGAGAAGCACTTCAACGTCACGGCCGATTTCGTCCGCGAGCAGGTGGCCCCCATCGTGCGCGATGCGGATCTGAGCAAGTTCGTGCTCTGACGCCGTTCGCCATCGCGACCATCCCGCGGGGGGCCACGGCTTGACCCGAAGGGCAAGCCGTGCATCTGTCCGCCATCGCACGGCTTGCCGCCGGGTGCCACTGACAAGCGGAGTCCACGGAGCTTGTCAGTGCGATCGGCATGACGGGCACGCATGGCGGCACATACCAGCAAGGCCCAGGGCGGCCGTGTCAGTAGCACCCGCCACGACACGAACACGCCCTACTCGATCCGCACCGCCGGCTCCCCATCGCGGCGCACCGTCACCGTCTGCTCGCGGCCGTCCGGCCAGATCAACCGCACGCGCACCAGCTCATCCTCGTCCGTGACAAGCTCTGCCCTCGGCAGCACCTCACCCTCGCCACCGGGCAGCAGCACGTGCACCAGGCGCACGCGCTGGGCCGCCTCGGCCGTCGTTCGCCGGATCCGGTAACCGCGCTGCGTCGGCTCGCCGCGCCCTGGCGCGGTGCCCGCCATCACGACCGCCGGCTCCACGCGCGCCTCCATCGCCGTGGCGTCGAGCTGCGCGATCGCCAGCCGCGCGTCGTCCAGTGCCAGCTCCTGCCCGGCCTCGTGCTCGCTGAACTCGCCGACGCTGTGCGCCAGCCACGTCAACGTCTGCGGCCGCTCGGCTTCAAGCTCGTCGATCACCAGCAGCCAGTCGTGCGTCATCACCAGCGACCGCTCCAGGCGCATCGGCTCAAGCTCGGCGGGATATGCGCTGGCGAAGCTGCCGCGCACGTGGCCGTACGCCGGCTCCAGGTGTACGTCGACGATGCGCGTCTGGTTGAAGCGATCGTAAGGCCAGCCGCGCTCATACCAGTACGACCCGTCCACGCCCTGGCCATGGCCGCTGACCAGCAGCGTGTTGTGATCGAGCGCCCGCTTCTCCGTGACGTAGCCCGTGTCGCTGATGAGATACACCCCGCGGGCATACATCCAGAACGCGCCGATGTCCGGGTGCACGTGCCCCGAGTTCATCGTCCAGTCGCTCATGTGCGCCAGCTTCTCCGCGGCCGCATGTCCCTGCGATGGCCCGGCCCGGAACATGTACACGCTCGCGTCCTCGCCCCAGCCCGAGCGCCACACGACCACGCCGTGGTCCTCAAAGTGGTGGTAGGGGGGCAGCTCGTCGAGCGACGCCGGCTCAACGTCCGGGTCGTACCAGAGAAACGCCGCAGCCCGATACACCGTCTCCTCCTGCTCGCTCATCAACCAGTCGCCCGTCGCCTGCGACCAGCCGTCGCCCAAGTGCGACGCGATCGCCCAGAACATCGCGTGATTCGTCAGGCCGATGCGCCCGGGCCGATCCGTCCATCGCCCCGTGTCGCCGACGTCAAAGAACCCCGGCACGCCCGGCAGGCTCATGTGCCGCGCGTAAAGGTAGTTGTGCCTGAGGATCGGGAGCTCGAACGCCGGCTCACCGGTCGCGCGGGCGATGAGCTCCGCGTAGCGCACGTGCCAGTGCAGCGCGTACACCCAGTAGGCCGTGCCCTCGTAGTAGTACCCGTCCTCGCTCAGTGCATGCCGCGCGCGCGTCATCATCGCGTATGCCCGCGTCAACCATTGCTTCGCTTCGTCGGTTTCATCCAGCAGCGCCAGCGCGGCCGTCGCCAGCGCGGTTGCGGGAATGTACGTGTGGTTCTGATCGAAGCGCCATTGCGTGGCCGGGTCGGGCTCGAAGCTCTCGTGAATCGCGCGGGCGTGGTCGATGAGCCCGTCGCGGATCACGTCGCGGTCGGCGTCGTCCAGCGCATCGTGCAGGATGTCGTACGCGATGCTGATGTGGTAGAGGTACCACGACGCTTCGAGGTCGACGTTTGGCCGAAAGTCCACGCCCCAGGTGTCCACCTGGCAATGCGCCACCATCCACGCGGCCGCGTCATCGAGGTACCGCCGCTCACCGGTGACGAAGTGCGCCAGCGCGGCCGACTGCACCCGCTCGATACGCCAGTAGTGATCGCCGCGGCGGATGGCGTCGGCTTCGGGCACGTTGCTCAGTCCGCGCGCCGCGCGCAGCACCTGGTTCCACAACTCGGGATGCGCCGCCGCCTTGTCGCGCAGCGCCTGCCGGTCATCACCGCCAAAGAGCAGCCGCGGCCGGGCGTCCGCGTAGCCGTCGACCAGCTCGATCTGGGTCCGCGCCAGTTGCTCGGCAAACGTCCGCGCCACAGCAGGCTCCTCTTCCCCGGCCCACGCCGACGCCGACGCA
>SLDI01000346.1:0-4543 GCA_007125385.1 Phycisphaeraceae bacterium
CCTACCTCATCCCGTCGCTCATGGCCGCCTGCGTGCTTGCCGACGCCGGCTTCGAGGCGATGAACCTCGGGCCCGACACGCCCATCGCATCGATGAAAACCGCGGCAGACCGCCAGCAGGCCCAACTGGTCTGGCTGTCATGTTCCGCAACGAAGACGGCGCTACCGGACGCCAAACCCCTCAACGACCTCGCCAACCACCTCGCCGCCCGCCAGACGCCACTGATTGTTGGCGGGCGTACCGTGCCCAACTTCGGGGCGACCCGGCCCACCAACCTGCATGTCTGCCACAGCATGGCCGAATTGGCCGCATTCGCCCGCGGGCTGAAGATTCGTCAAGCCTGGTAGCCCGGACACCACCTCACGCCTTGACCCAGGCGCACCCAGCGCCACCCATGGCCCGAATGATTGCACGAGCAATGCACGATCGTAAGCGTTCACGACACCGCCTCGATCGCCAGTGGCTGGTCCGGTGCATGCCATTGCATCAGGTCGATCGGGGGGGGGGGTTGACCCTCCTGCCCTGCCGCGCCCAAATGCGGGATCGGGTCGCCTTGGGAAACCAGTGCATGGTACGTCAGGCCGTCACCAGCAGCATGATCGCGACACGCCGGTGACCGAATCCCCAGCCTGAGCCGTGCGATTTGCGATAGAATCAGAGTGGTTGCGGAGCCTCACACCCGGCGGGAGGTGTCGGATGCAGTTCTACGGCATGACGCGGCGGGGCTTCGTGCGGATGATGGGGTCGGTGGGGCTCGGCGCCGCGGTTGGAGCGAAGGCCGGTTGCGACGAGTGCGAAGACCGGCCGGCGCAGGCCGTGCCCCAGGCCTACCGCTACGACATCTCCCATCTGGCGGCGGACGATGGCGGCCTGCCCCGCTTGCAACGCGTGCGTTCGATCGACACCGAGTTAGCTGGGGCATGGGCGCTTGCCGGTGAGCCTGGCGGTCATCTTGCTGTTGGCTGCGCGCGGGAGCTGGCGATCCTGGACGCCGAAGGACAGGCCCTGCGGCGTTGGACTCTCGATCAGCCCGGCTCGGCCCTGGCGTGGGACGAAACAGGGCGACTCTGGGTCGCCCAGGCCGAGCAGGTGCAGTGCTACAGCCGGCGAGGCGAGTTGCGCGAGGTGCAGCCCATCGCCGAGGACACCGGTTACGTCACTGCCATCGCGGTCAGCGGCGACGACCTGTTCGTCGCCGACGCCGACACCAGAACGGTAAGTCGTTATCACGGCGGCCGTCGCGTCTGGCGGATTGACGGTTTTCACATCCCCAGCCGACACTTCCACCTGGCGCTCGGGTCAGACAAGCTGCTTTGGGTCGCCCACACCGGCCGGCATCGGATCGAGGCCTACGACTTCACGGGCGAGCTTGTGCGTAGCTGGGGCGAGCCGGGCATGTCCGTGCACGGGTTCAGCGGGTGCTGCAACCCCAGCCACTTCGCCATTCTCGCCGACGGTCGCTTCGTCAGCAGCGAGAAAGGCCTGCACCGCGCCAAGCTGCACGACACGCAGGGGCAGGTCCAGGCGATGGTGATCGATGCGGCGACGCTGGCGGTGGACGTCAACGCGCCGGTGCCTCCAGCGGCAAGCATGGGCGTTCCGCGCGGGCCGCTGGTGACCGCGATGGACGAGGCGACGGTTGCGGTGCTGCACCCGCACAACGGCGCCCTGCACATGATGCGTTTGCCCGGGGAGGGGCCATGACATGGACGCGGCTGACGTAACGACACGGCGGGCATTCCTCAGGCGGCTGCCGCACCTGGCGGCCGGCGGGGCGCTGGTCGTGCTCACGCTGGGCGTGATGGGGCGCGGCGATGGATCGACGTCGCCGTGCAACCGTCCGCCCAATTGCCGAACCTGCGCGTTGTACGGCCGCTGCGGCCTGCCACGGGCCCAGCAGGAGCGCGACCGCTTCGGGCAGGAGGCGAGCGATGGCTGAAGATGCCGGCCCTGCAAGCGATCGTCGCGGGTTTTTCCACGGCGCGATCCGTGGCCTGGCGCTGCTGGCGGGCGGGGGCGTCCTCGGGCTTCTTGCCGGCAGGACGCAGGCCCGCCAGAACGTCTGGCAGATCGACCCGGACAAGTGCATGATGTGCGGCCGATGCGCCGTGGAGTGCGTGATCGAGCCCTCCGCGGTCAAGTGCGTGCACAGCCACGCGATCTGTGGCTATTGCGAGTTGTGCACCGGCTTCTTCGAGCCGGACGCGCCCACACTCGACGAGGGCGCCGAAAACCAGTTGTGCCCCACCGGCGCCATCAAGCGCTCGTTCATCGAGCCACCCTACTACGAATACAGCGTCGAGGCGGATCTGTGCATCGGCTGCGGCAAGTGCGTCGCCGGCTGCGCCGCGTTCGGCAACGGCTCGATGTACCTCCAGATCCGCCACGATCGGTGCGTGAACTGCAACGACTGCGCCATCGCGCGGGTCTGCCCGACCGGCGCCATCCGTCGGGTGCCCGCGGATGAGCCGTACCTTCTGAAAAAGGTGAATGGTCCGTGACATTGGCACTGGGGCAACGCGTCGCCCGCCTGGCGGGGCTCGGGCTGGGGCTGGGCCTCGCCGCGAGTGCGTGGGCGGCGCAGCGCTTCCCGCCGCCGCAGTTCGAGACCGGCCACACGCTGCCGGCGACGACCACACCGCCGCCGGATGTATTCTGGCATGACGCACTGGACATGACGGTGTTGGCCGCGGCCCTGGGGCTCGCCGCCTGGCTGGTGCTCCGCCGCCGCAGCCGCAAGGCCGTGCTGGGGCTGGTCGTCTTCTCGCTCGTCTACTTCGGATTCTGGCGGCAGGGATGCGTGTGCCCCATCGGTGCGATACAGAACGTGACGCTTGCCCTGTCGGACCCGGGCTACGCCCTGCCCCTGGTGGTCGGAGCGTTCTTCCTGCTGCCTCTGCTGGCGACGATACTCTTTGGCAGGGTCTTCTGTGCCGGCGTATGCCCGCTCGGGGCGATTCAAGACCTGGTCGTGCTCAAGCCCGTGACGGTGCCGCGCTGGCTGGACGACGCCCTGAGCATGGGCGCCTACCTGTACCTGGGCGGCGCGGTGCTTCTGGCCGCCACCGGCAGCGCGTGGATCATCTGCCAGTTCGACCCGTTCGTCGGCCTGTTCCGCATGAGCGGCACGGCCGTCATGCTCGGACTCGGGGCGCTGTTTCTGCTGGCTGGTGTCTTCCTGGCGCGGCCATATTGCCGCTGGCTGTGTCCCTACGGCGTGCTGATGTCGTGGATCGCACCAGGCGCGCTGTGGCAGGCGAAGCTCGACCCCGTCGGCTGCACCCGTTGCGAGCTGTGCCGCGACGGCTGCCCCGTCAACGCCATCGAGGCCCCGGACACCGCGGCCGTCGCGGCGACCGATCGGCGCCAGGACCGCCGCCGCATGGCCACGCTGCTGCTGATCGCTCCACTGCTCGTGGCGCTGGGGCTCGGCATGGGCGCCTGGCTGGCGCCAACGATGGCCCGCGCTGACGAGCGCGTGCGGCTGTCAGATCGGCTTGTCGCCGAGGACATGCAATGGGTCCAGGGCCGCACCGATGCGACCCAGGCGTTCCGCAGCCGCGGCGAATCGCGCGTCGTCCTGGAGGCTGAGGTCCGCGCTGTCAAAGCCAGCTTCGCGTGGGGCACGCCGATCTTTGGTGGCTTCATTGGTCTGGTCCTCGCGGGCAAGCTCATCCAGCACGCCCGGCGGCCGCGGCGCGAGCTGTACAGCATCGAACAGGCCCGATGCGTCGCGTGCGCGCGCTGCTTTGCGCTGTGTCCGCACCACCGGCAAGGCGAGGCGATGCCGGTGGCGTTGACCCACGAGGAGGTGCCGATATGACTCGGCCCGCCGCACCGCCAGGCCCTGGGGCCGGCCCGCCGCACGTGGCGCAGCGGGTGGCGGCGGTGATGGTGGGTTTCAGTCTCGTCGTGACGGTAATCCTGCTCGCCAACGCCTGGTCGCTGCATCGCGTCAACCCGCTGGATCACCCCGAACTCGCAGCGCTCGGCCAGCGGGTCCGCGCCGAGCCGACCAACACGGAACGGGTCGAGGCCTACCGCCGGCTGGATGCGGAGCTTCGCGGGCGGTACTTCCAGCGCCAGTCGGACTACCGCATCGGCGGCTGGCTGCTGCTGGCGGGCGCATCGGTGGCGTTGATCGCCGCCCGCTGGCGTCGGCCCGAGGTGCGCCCGCCCACGCTCGAGCAACTGCGCGACCGCCCCGCAGCCACGTCCCGTCACCGGGCCGCCATGAGCCGCTGGGCCCTGGCGGGCGCAGGCGGTGCGGTGCTCGTCAGCGGCGGCTGGCTGGGCGTCGGCTCGACCGCCGAGATCCGACAGATCCTCACAGCGCGGCTGGCGCTCGTCGAGGCGCACGCCGAGCGACCGGCCGCGGTGCCTGACGTGCCCCACGAGCTTGACGACGGCATCGGCGATCAAAGCGACCTGGCGTTCGAGCGGCAGTGGCCCAGCTTCCGCGGGCCGCACGGCACGGGGCTCGCCTGGGCCGACGACGCCGAGCAATATCCAACGCACTGGGACGCCGCCCAGGGGCGCAACG
>SLDI01000264.1:0-4540 GCA_007125385.1 Phycisphaeraceae bacterium
ACGCCCATTGGACGCACCAACCTGCCGGGGGTCGAGAGGCCCGGCCCGGCCCAGCGCGGCGACGCGTCGACCCCCGCCGCCAGCCGCGGCCGCGACGCCGTCGAGCTCACGCCCGTCGCCAAGCTCCTGAGCAAGATCCACGACCTGCCCGAGGTCCGGCAGGAACTGATCGACAAGGTCCAGGCCCGCCTCGACGATGGCCACTACGACGACCCGGCCGTGCTCAGCGAGGCCCTGGAGAAGCTGCTCATCGAAGAGGGCGTCCTCGACGCCTGATCCGGGGTTCCGGGTTCGGGATCGGGGATCCGCAGAGATCAATGGCGGGCTCGGAGGCTGGATGCGGTTTCGGTAGCCGCGGCGTTTGCTCACAACACCGCCCGACGCGGTCACCACTTCTGCGGATCCCCGAACCCCGATCCCCGACCCCCAATCCCCGATCCCCGAAACTGGCCCCCGTGCCCGCCCGGTGGTAGCTTGCCCCGATGGGCATCGGCATTGTCATGCTCGGCGACGTCGTGGGGGCCCCGGGCCGTTTTGCCCTGGTCCAGCAGTTGCCCGCGATCCGCGAGCGCTTCGCCGTGGACCTGGTCATCGCCAACGTGGAGAACGCGGCCGCGGGCTCGGGCCTGACGCCGGAGCTCTACCGCAAGCTCTGCGAGGCGGGGGTCGATGGCCTGACCCTGGGCGATCACGCCTACCGCAAGAAGCAGATCGTCCCCACCCTCGAGCAGCAGCCCAACATCATCGTCCCGGCCAATCTGCCCGCCTCCGCGGCCGGCAAGCGCTGGATGCGCCTGACCGCCGCGGACGGCACGCGGGCGGTTTACGTCGTCACCTTGCTGGGCCGGCTGTTCATGGGCCTGCCGGTGAACCACCCCTTCGCGGTGATCGACCAGGTGCTGGCGAGCCTGCCGCAGCGCGACCCGATCGTGATCGTCGAGGTCCACGCCGAGGCGACGAGCGAGAAGCAGGCCCTGGGCTGGTATCTCAACGGCCGGGTCGCGGCGGTGATCGGCACGCACACGCACGTGCCCACCGCCGACGCCCGCATCCTGCCGGCCGACCTGCCCTCCGGTGCGGCAGGGGGGACGGCCTACATCACCGACCTTGGCATGTGCGGGCCTTACGACTCCGTGCTCGGCCGGCGGGTCGACCGCGTGATCACGCACATGAGCACCGCCATGCCCGCCCCGTTCGACGTCGCCGAGGCCAACCCGCGCGTCTGCGGAATCCACCTCGAGATCGACGAGGCGACCGGCCGGGCCCTGCGCTGCCAGCCGATCGACATGCCCGCCGACACCCGCAAGCCCCCGTTCGTCGCCGGATGAACCGCGTCGCCCCCACGACACGCAGCGACCAGACCCGCGAGGCTCCACCATGACACAACCTTCCCAGCCCATCCCCGTCATCCTCGACACCGACATCGGCAGCGACATCGACGACACCTGGGCCCTGGCGATGATGCTCAAGTGCCCGGAGTTGGACGTGCGGCTGATCGCCACGGACACCAACGACACCGTCGCCCGCGCCCGCATCGTGGCGAAGCTGCTCGAGGTCGCCGGCCGCACCGACATCCCCGTCGCGGTGGGCAAGAACTTCCACAACAACCGCCACGACCGCCAGGAGGCCTGGGTCGCCGACTACGACCTGGCCGACTACCCCGGCACGGTGCACGACGACGGGGTGGACGCGATCATCCGCACGATCATGGACGCCCCGCAGCCGGTGACGCTGATCTGTATCGGCCCGCTGCCCAACATCGGCGAGGCGCTGCGCCGCGAGCCCGCCATCGCCCGCCACGCCCGGTTCGTGGGCATGCACGGCTCGGTGCGACGCGGCTACGGCGACAAGCCCGAGATCAGCCGCGAGTGCAACGTCGTCAACCACACCCCCGACTGCCAGCTCGCCTTCGCCGCCGACTGGGACATGACGATCACCCCGCTGGACACGTGCGGCCTGGTGCGCCTCGACGGCGAGCACTACCAGCGCATCCGCCACAGCGACGACCCGCTGCTCGTCGCCCTGATGGAAAACTACCGCGTCTGGCTCGAGGCGATGGACGGCCGACGCGAGAGCTTCGACACCAACAGCTCCGTGCTCTTCGACACCGTCGCCATCCACCTGGCCTACACGACGCGCCACCTGACCATGGAGCGGCTGCCCATCCGCGTCACGGACGACGGCTACACCGTCATCGACGAGCAGGCGGGCAAGCCGATGCAGGTCGCCACGCAATGGCAGGACCTCGAGGCGTTCCGCCGGGAGCTTGTGACAAGGCTCACGTCGCCCACGGTCGTGCCGACGCGGTAGCCGACGCCAATGCAGAATGCGGAATGCGGAATGCGGAATGCAGACGCGGACAACGTGCTCCATGGGTGCCACTGACAAGCGGAGTCCGCGGAGCTTGTCAGTGCGGATCGGCGTCGCGGACCCGCCCCGCCACTCGACACTGACAAGGCCGAGGACGGCCTTGTCAGTGGCACCCGCTGCGAGAGGGTTCAAGGCGTTCTAGAAGATCTCCGGATCGATCGGCAGCGTGCCGTCGGGGTCCGGCCCGCGGATGATCACCGGCTCGGCCAGGTCCACCCGCACCGGGTTCGGCAGCAGCACCGGCAGCGGCTCGGCCGGGGCAATGCCCACCGACCCCTCCAGCGGCACCGGCTCGCGCACGCTCAGCTCCAGGTGATCCGGCACCTCCGCGGCGATCATCCGCCCCGCCCGCTCCAGCGTCGCCGCATGCTCGGCGATCGCCCGCTCCAGCCGCTGCGCCTCGTCATGCGCCAGCGTCTCGGCCCGGTCCAGCACCTGCTGCACCGTCAGGTACACGCCCCCCAACCCCAACGCGGCCGCGGCGACCAGGCCCAATGCAAGCACCACGGCGGCGATGATGATGTGACGACCGGTCATGGCAGCGCCCTCGAGAAAAGTGGCAGATGCACAAGGCGGAAGATGGAACCACCGATGCACACCGATGGCAAGAGCCACTTGCAACGACTTCAAGCGTCGCACGTGCCTGGCATGACCGGATGGCGCTCCTCGGTGCGCATCATCATGCATCGGTGGCCCCTCCCCGCTCACGTCGCTTCCTCGTCGTGCGAAAAGTCGTAGTTGCCCGTCGGGTTCTCACGCGTCGGCAGGCGCTTGAGCTGCGGGATGAGCTTGTCGCGGAACGCCTCGTACAGCGCCTCGAGCGCCTTCATCGGGTCGTCGCTCTCGTCGATGCGCAGGTCCCAGAGCGGGTACTCCTCGGTGTCGAGGATGAAGATCGTGGCCGAGTGATGCCCCTTCCAGTCGCCGCCGACGGCTTCGCCGGCCTTGAGCGCCAGCAGCAGGCGGTTGACCAGCTCGAGCCTGGGGTGGTCGAGGAACGCGGCGATGGTCTCGTCGAGCACCTGCGGGCCGACGAGCCGGTTGCCCTGGCACGCCCAGCCTTCGCCGGTGCGGTGCCCGGCCCAGGGCTTGGGCATCTCGCCGGTGAACGCGGCGCTGCGGCCGTGGATGTCGACGAACCCGACCTGCCGGCCCTGTTTGCCCGGGTCCTTCTCGATGAGGTTGTTGAGGGCGTCGTCGGCGGCCATGCCGTCGGCCATCAGGCGCAGGCCGTCGATCGCCAGGTAGGGGTTCAGCCAGGCCTGACTGGCGGCCGCCCCGACGCCGGCGAAGGCGTGCGACACGAGCTTGCCCACGCCCAGCATGGCCGTCGTCGCCCCCACGCCGACCTGCCCGCTGCGCTCGCACCGGGCCACGAGGGAGAACGTCATGACGATGCTTCCGCTTCGCTCGGCAGCCCGGCGATGATAGGCGCGTCGGCGGCGTCGGGTGGCCATGCCCGCCGCCGCGACCTCATCACCGCCGCCGTCGCATCAGCAGCAGCGCCGCAACGCCCATCAGCGTCAACGTGCCCGGCTCGGGCACGCTGCCGGACGCGGGCCCCGGCACCGGGTGGTTCGTGGTCAGATCCACGAACGCCGTGACGTCGCCCGTGTCCAGCACGCCGTCGCCGTTGACATCGCCCGCCAGCGCCGGGTCGAAGCCGTACTGCGCCTCGAAAGCGTCAGGGTCGGTCAGCGCCAGCACGAACGCGGCCACGTCGCCGGTGTCGCGCGCCCCGTCGGCGTTCATGTCACCGAGCATCGGGCCCAGGTTCTCCAACTCGGTGAAGCCGACCCAGTCGATCTGGTAGATCGTCTCGACGTCGGGCGGCGGCGGACCCTGGATCCACCAGCCTTCGCTTGTCCAGACGTTGAACTTGAGCATGTACGGCGCGTCGAAGGTGATGTCATTCTCGGCGTAGACGTAGGTGTAGATCACCTGGCCGTTGAGCAGATAGTCGATGTGCGTGGGCCGGATGTCCCAGCCCCAGGTGTTGAACTGCTCGCTGGGGTTGATGTCCAGTGGCTGGGAGAACCAGAGCGAGTCGCGGCCCCGGGCGTGCAGGGCGATCCACACCTCCCCGGGGTATTCGTCGTCGAAGGTGTGGGTCAGGAACTCGATGTCGATCTCCTGGCGGGTGTGGTTGGCCGAGCCGTCGCCCCAGTCG
>SLDI01000575.1:0-4530 GCA_007125385.1 Phycisphaeraceae bacterium
CGGTGGTGGCGATTGGCCTGGCCCTGTTGCTGCTGCACGAGGTGCCTGATCGCTGGACGGTGCTCGGTGGAGCGATCATTGTCGTCACCGTCATCGCCACGCTCATCCTGAAAGGACGAACGGCCCCGCCCCCGCGGCTCGTACGTGAGCTGCATCAGCCCCGCCTGGAGCCGCCGCGCATCGTCGTCCGTGACTTCCGCAACGACGACACGATCCGTTTGCAGCTTTCGCCACGCTGGCGGCCGCCTCGCGACGCGCCGCTGATCTACCCGCACCACTGGGGCCGCGACTACTACACCGGCCACCGGCCGTACCGATGGCGCCTGACCACGCCCGACGACCTGCGCTTGCTGCACCACCCTGGCCCCAGGCACCGGCTGGGCGGGCGTGACCACCGCTTCCACCATCGCCCCCACGGCTGGGGCAAGCGACTGGACGACCGACCATCGCGGCTGCTCATCGACAACGTGCGAATTCGTGTACACGAGTGATGTCGCTGTAGCAGCCTCCCCACCCTGGGCAAGGCTCGTACGGCAATGTCTGCCTCGCACAGGCGGAGGGCGAGGATGACAACCATCCCCGTCAGCCTCATCCACGCCGAGGACGGCGACGACCTGATCGTCTCCTTCGCCATCCCCACGGACCAGTCGTGGAACGTGCGCAGCCTCACACTCATCCGCGACGTGAAATACGAATCCCTGTTGCCATCGGACGAGCGTGGCGTGCATGTCAGCGACGATGAGGCTGACCCGGCCCACGGAGGCGACTATTTGTCGATGCTTCAGGAGCTGAGGTGGGAAGGCCACCGCGTACACCTGCGTTGCACCGCGGGGCGGACCTGGGAGCTGGACGTCAGCGAGGTTGAGCCGGAGGAGGCGACCGAGGCCCGACGAATCCTGCGAGCGATGAACCGGGACAAGCGCTTCAGGCTCCATCTGAAACCCTCTGGTTCCTGATGGCCGGCCGGGCCGGTATGACCATGAGGCACGCGCGACACGCTGCACAGTGCCTGCCAGGTACACTCTCGATTCACGCCCGAAGCGGAACGTCACCATGGACGAGCAGATCATCGACCGCATCTGCACCGCCTTCGCCAACGCCGCGGCCATCACGGGCATCAGCGGCATCGGCTACAGGGCATACCAGGAGGCCGACCTGAATGTCATCTGCCTGCACGAGGCGGTCACCGAGTGGGTCGGCGGCGCCGATGACGGTGCGCACCTGGTCCAGGGCTTCGCCGCCGACCTGGGCCCGATGGTCGAGTTGTTCGACGAGCCGCCCGAGATCCACCTCGACGCGACGCTGCCGTTCCACGAGCAGGCGGTCTACGACAGCCCGGCCGTCAGTTTCGAGGGGGTGATCGACGGGCAGGCGTGGGGGATCTGGATCTACACGGCACCGCCGGCCGACGCGGAGCCGGGCATTGCCACCAACGGCATCCAGTTCTGGAGCAAGAGATGACCAGCCGGTAACTGACCAGCGGTATCACAGCGTGTCGCCGGGCGGTAGGCCAAACCGGTGCGTCAGGGCGAGCAAAATGGTTGGGGACAGGAGGCCCGGCCTACTATAATCAGGTTATTCACTCGGCTGTTCGCGCCCCGCATGGCCGCTCCGGCCAAGGAGGCTCAGGATGTTTCGCATCGAACTGACCGAGGAGGAGCGCCGGGTCCTGATCGAGGCGCTGGAGGCAGACTTGTCCAACCTCAGTGTCGAGATCTCGAGTACCGCGCGCATGGCCTATCGCGACCCGCTCAAGCAGCGACGTGAGGCGATGAAAGCGGCGCTGGGAAAGCTCCACGCCGCCGAGGCGACTGCGTCGGCCTGACGACGTCGACCGAAAACGAGCCGGTACAGCTCGCTTCGCTTGATGGTCTTGGTGGTGCGCATGGCGACATTTTCCCCGAACCGGCCGCACCGCCAAGGCAGCGCTTGGCCGTGACGGCGATAGACGTGCAACCTCCCGGCGGGGTGCTCGACCCGGGATCGACACGCCGGCCGTTCGGCATTCGGTACCCCGAGCGGCTCTACCGTTTTCTACCGTTTTGGCATTCCGATACCGCGATAACGTGCTCAAAACCGCGATAAAACGGTAGAGCTTGCGAGAGCGATCGGCTGCGATAAAATCGTGCTCCAGAAAGACTTCTGGGCTTTCGGCCGGGTCCATTTTTTCGCTTCATAAGCCCTAGGTTGGTGGTTCGAGTCCACCCGTCGGCATTTTCACAAGTCCCGCTGGGCCCGCACGTTGCGGGCGCCCGTCTCTCGGACGGTGCAGTCTTCGGACGCAAATTAGCGCGGTGTTACACCGCGCAACGCGTTGGAGGAGCACCGCCCGATGCCTCGAAAGACGCCGTCCTATCGTTCCCGCGCGGGGTACGACCAGGCCCTCGTCACCCTGACCGACTCCGTCACCAAGCAGCGCCGCGACTACTGGCTGGGCCTCTACGGTTCGCCGGAGAGCCGGGAGCTGTACCACCGCCTGCTCAGAGAATGGGAGGCGAACGGCCGGCGGCTGCCCGAGCCGCCCGAAGCCGTGGGGCCGGGTGGCGCCGAGCCCGCTGGCATCACGATCGCTGAGATGGTCCACGCCTACTGGGCGTGGGCCAAGTCGATGCGGTACTGCCAGGCCGAGCTCTCCAAGCTCAAGGTTGGCGGCCGGCTTCTGCGCCGGTTCTACGGCTCGACGCCCGCGGCAGCGTTCGGGCCCAAGAAGATGCGGCTGCTGCGGGAGGAGATGGTGCGGGGGGATCTGAGCGAGGATCCGCCGCGGCAACCCTGGGCGCGGCCCTATGTCAACGCGCAGGTCCGCCGGCTGCGGAGCGTGTTCAAGTGGGCGGCGGGGCAGGAAATGATCCCGGCGGCGGTCTATGACCAATTGCGGATGATGGAGCCGCTGAAGCTTGGGCGGACGGAGGCGCACGAGCCTGCGCCGGTCACGCCGGTGCCGATGGAGATGGTCGAGGCCATCAAGCCCTACGTCAGTCGACAGGTGTGGGCGTTGATCCAGCTCCAGTTGCACACGGGGGCCCGGGGTGGCGAGCTCTGCGGGCTTCGCCCCATCGATCTGAACATGGACAACGACGCCGGCGTCTGGACGTGCACTCCCACGGAGCATAAGACGGCGCACCGCGGCAAGCACCGGACGATCTATTTCGGGCCACAGGCCCAGGCGGTGATTCGGCCGTTTCTTCAGGACCGGCCGGTCAACGCGTACCTGTTCAGCCCGGCTGAAGCGGAAGCGGAGCGCCAGGAGGCACGGCACGCCCGGCGGAGGACGCCGGCGAGCTGCGGCAATCGTGTCGGGAGCAACCGCCGCGAGCGACCGGCGAAGGCAGCGGGGGACCATTACACCGCCGCCAGCTACGGCCGGGCGATCCAGTATGCCTGCGACGAGGCGTTTCCGCCGCCGGAGGAGCTTGCCCGCGCGAAGGTGCCGGCCCGGGGTCGAAAGAAGCGGGCGATGCGCTGGGAGACGGAGCAGGAGTGGAAGGCCCGGCTCGGGCCGGCGAAGTGGGAGAAGCTCAAGGCGTGGCGGCGCGAGCACCGCTGGCACCCGCACCAGCTTCGTCACGCCGCGGGGACGCGGATCCGGCGGGAGTTCGGGCTGGAGGCCGCCCAGATCGCCCTGGGCCATTCCAGCGCCCTGATCACCGACGCCGTCTACGCCGAGCGAGATCTGACCAAGGTGATGGAGGTGATGAAGAAGATCGGGTAGCCGGCGGGTTGGGTTTACACAGAGTGGTGTGTAGAATTCCCTACCCAGCAAAGGAGAGCCCCATGGCCACAAACCTGGCGATCGACGATGAGCTCATCGAGCAGGCCAAGCAGGTCGGCCATCACAGGACGAAGAAGGACGCTGTGGCGACGGCCCTGCGCGAATACATCAAGCTCCAGCAGCGTCGGGCGATGCTCGAGGAGCAAGGGCAGGTCGAGTTCTGGCCGGGCTTTAACCATAAACGCCTGCGCCGGGACCGCGTGACACGATGAGGGTGCTCATCGACACGAGCATCTGGTCGCTGGCACTGCGTCGCCGACAGCGGCAACTCGGCGCTGAGCAAAGCCAGCTAATCGCCGAGTGGCATCGGCTCATCGAGGACGGCAGCGCGGTCATCACGGGCCCCGTCCGCCAGGAGATTCTCTCCGGCATCCGCTCGCGCGAGCAGTTCGACCGCATCCGCGACCGCCTCGCCGGGTTTGACTGTCCAGAGCTGCTTGTTGAGGATTTCGACCAGGCGGCGATCTTCTACAATCACCTCCGCAGCGAAGGCGTGGCCGGTGGGTCGATCGACCTGTTGATCTGTGCGATTGCGTACCGCCACAACCTGGCCATCTTCACGACCGATCGCGATTTTGATCGCTACGCGCAGCACCTGCCCATCCGGCTGCATTCCACATCGGCATCGTAAGCTCAAAGCCCGCATCACCCAGTTGAGGTTCAGGGTTTTATGAACGTCACGTTGCGTTTATCCTATGCGTGATGGCATTTCGGCACTTCCAACTGCGGCATAAGAGGTGTGCACTGTGGGTGAAGGA
>SLDI01000493.1:0-15584 GCA_007125385.1 Phycisphaeraceae bacterium
AAGCCGAAGAAATCGTCCCCCTCGCCGTCGAAGTTCGCGGGGCTGGTTTCCTCGTGCCAGTCGCGGAAGAAGCCGAGGTACCAGCCCCGGTCTTGGCGCGGGAAGAGCCCGCCGTCGGAGCGGAACCGGCCGGAGATGGTCAGCACGCCGCTGGGGTCGCCGATGTCGACCTGCCCGCCCATGCCGAAGAAGAAATCGCCGTCGCCGGGCAGGGTCACCGCCCAGCCCTCGGGCTCGCTCAGATCGGTCACGAACAGGCCGTCACCCTGGGCCTCGTAGTTGCCCGCCACGCCCCAGCGCACGTCGTTGGGGTTGGCGCCGTCCGGTTCGAGGCCGGAGAACAAGGGGCCGGGGTCATCCTCGCCCACTTCCAGGTCCGCCGCATTGCTGAACCCGTCCTCGACGAGCAGTTGCGTATCGGCGGTCGCCTGACCGGCCAGCAAGGCCACGCCGATCCCCAGAGGCCAGATGATCCGAGACATGACATTCCTCCTTTTTCCCGTGAGACACTGTGCTGCGCCGCCCTTCAGAGCGGCTGATGAACGATCCGTCTCCCCGCCATCGTGTTGCCTTCAATGGAGGCTGCGGGACCGGCTTGACCCCGCAGCCCCCCAGGAGGGCCCATCACCGGATGCCCAGCGGCCGGAACACGCCAGCCAACGCCAGCGACATCCACCGATGAGCTGGTAGCGCCGGATTGAGGCTCTTTCGACGGCTCGAATCCCAGACATGGCGTGATCTCCCCTGGCCATGAACGTCGGCCTCCCCCGCCATCCGATCCGCCTGGGGCTCGCCCGGGGCGCTGGGACCTGGCATTTGGCGGGGCCGGCCGTCCGCGGCGCCATACTCGGAGGATCACGATACCACATGCCTTACCAAAGTTCAAGTTTTTTCCAAAGTATCCGAATCCGTGCGCGTCCGGGCGGCGTGGCGGGCTCCGAGGTGCGGCGCAGTCTGCGCCCCCCCCGCTGTCGCGGGCGGCCTGCGCTCGCGGCGCCACCTGGCGGATCCCCCTTGACAACCAAAAGAGGGAAGAGTAAATTTTGGTTGAAGTGGCGTCTCCACCGGCCGTGCCGTCGATTCCGGCGGCGGCCGGCGCGAGGATGATCCCCCTCGGATCCCTCTGATGGACCTGTCAACGCTGGTTGCCGAAACGAGGAGCCCGTCATGTCCCGCACCCACCGCTGCGGCTTCACCCTGATCGAACTGCTGGTCGTGATCAGCATCATCGCCCTGCTGATCTCCCTGCTGTTGCCTGCCTTGTCCGCCGCTCGCGACACGGCACGCACGATGCAATGCCAGACCAACGCGCGACAGCTTGGCATGGCCAACATGATGTATGCCGACGACCACAAGGGCCACTGGCACGGCAAAGGACCGACCGCCTGGGACGCGGCCGTGGCGCCCTACCTCGGCGTGCCGCTGGGTGAGGAGCAGATGCTTTGGAGCAACCTGCCCGATGGCACCCGGATGCCGGTGCTCAAATCGCCGCTCGATCCGGGCGATGAGACGGTCGAGCGCGGCATCCAGCGCCGTTCCTACATGCTCAACCTGGGCAACGGGCCGGAGGATGGCCGGGATCTGCCGGCGCGTCCCGAGGATTTCGAGCCCGGCGTCGCCAGCACCGGCCGGGCGACGCCCAGCGATACCGTGGCGATGGGCTCCTATTTCAGGCCGCTGGAAGAAGGCCAGTGGGGTGCGGGCGAGGCGACCATGGGGGAGGTCAACGGCAGCGCCACCGTCGAATGGCACTTCTCGAACCAGTATCCCAACTGGATCCTCGAGATCTGGGGCCTGCCAAACCCCTACGGCACACACCCGAACCGCCCCGGCCACCGAACCTGGCTTTTCTTTGACGGCCACGTCGTCGTCGCCGAAGCCACGGACGAGTTCCGCGCCCGGCACACGCGCTACAACAGGACGCCGCACCTGGATTGATGGTTGGCCCGCGTGCGCTCGGGGGGATCGGTTATCACTGGCCCTCCGGCCGCCAGCGGTACATCAGCGATTTGCCCCGGTAGTTTTCCTCGACGAGGATGATGTATTCGCCGTTGTCGCGGCGGTGGGCGGCGATGCCGGTGAGCAGGTCGATCCAGCCGGTGGCCTCGACGCCGCCGACCTCGGGGCCGGGCTCGAGCACGCCGACCTCCTGGCCATCGGACATGCGGTTGATCCATATCCGGCCGCGTTCTTGCCAGCCACCGGTGAACACGAAGTCGCCGGCCGCGGCCATGGTCCCGGCCTTGTCGCCGGCGCCGGGGGTGAAGCGGACCGGGTCATCATCGTTGCCGGCGAGGTAGCCGTGGTAGATGAACACCTCGTCGAGGTGCCGCATGTTCTGTCCCTGCTCGGCCACGACGAGGATGTCGCGCTGGCGGTCGTACCAGACGCGGGCCGGCTGCTGCACGGGCTCGGGCACGTCCATCCTGGTGACGGCGTCGGCGCTGTAGATCGGGTTGCCGTGCTCATCCAGGCCCTGAAAGTGATAGCGGAAGAAGCCGTAGGGCATCCAGATGTCGCCGGCGGTGTCGACCCAGAACGGCCCGGGCCGCACCAGCTCGGTGTTGGGCCTGTATTCGGACGCGTCGTACTGCCCGTCGCCGGCCAGGTCGCGCCAGATGAACGTCCCCTCGGGCCGGTCCGGCGGCCAGCTCAGCGTGGTGCGGTACAGCGGGCCGTCCCACTGCATGATGAGCCCTGAGGGTACGGCGATCTCGCCGTCCCATCGGAAGATGTTGATGAAGTTGCTCGCGAACATGCCCCCGACGAACATGAAGCGCTCGCCTTCGAGGTAGACGATCTGTGGCGAGGTCAGGCCGTGCTCGCCCTGCTGTTTGACGAACGTCAGGCCGCGCGGGTCGTCGGGCCAGGTCTGCCGGTCGAGCGTGTAATGGGTCCAGTTCGCTTCGCTGCCGGGCTCGGTGCGGCCGTAGTCCATCTCGAAGCGTTCCTGGATGCCCCAGATCGTTCTGGCGTCGTTGCTCGGATCGGGGTACGCCAGATCGCAGAAGAACAGGCCGTAGATCTCCCAGTTCAGCTCACCGTCGAGGGTCAGCGAGCGGATGACGGTGCCCATCTCGCTGATGCCGACGTAGACGTTGTCCTGGGCGTCCATGCCGATGCCGCGGATGCCCCAGAACTTGGTGGGTGTGACTTCGCCCGGCGTGCCGGCGCGGATGCCGCCGCGCTCGCCAAGCTCGCGCACCAGTTGCGGCCGGTCCGGGTCGGAGATGTCGTAGAAGAGGATCTGCTGTCGCGGGCTGGTGCCGGAGCAGGCGATCATGAGCGTGCCGTCGTTGGCGGTGGCGATGGCGGTCGGCTCGTGCAGGCCGGGAAAGTCCACCTCTCGGCCGTCGCGCTCGATGTGCTGGGGGAGGATGTCGCGTTCGTTGTTCTCGGGCTCGACCCATTCGACGACGATCTCCCACTGCCGGCCCTGCGCGTCGATGGTCTTGAGGCTGTTGGGCTCGAGGTTCTCGTTGCCGACAACTTCGCCGTCGCGGTAGTGGCCGTAGCGTCGGCCGCCTTCGTCCCAGTGGCTCCAGGTGTAGACGGTGCCGTCGTCCTTGACGCCCATGTGGATGATGAAGTTCTGCACCCACGCCCCGTCGCCGCCGAAGCTGTTGCCGACCCAGCTCGTCTGGTAGTTGAGCCCTGAGTCTTCTTTCATCTCAAGTTCCTCAGCCGCAACCGCCATGGCAAAGCTGTGGGTCAGGCATGCCACCAGTATCTGGCGCATCCCTCGGCCCCCGATCGTCAAGCAGCGCATCGTCGTTCCTCCATTGGCATCGGTCGGCTTTAGGCATCCAACCCCGGCCAGGGCATCAGTGCCGGACATCGAAGCGGGTGGTTCGGCCGATGTAGTCGATCGGCTCGTCCACGAACACCGCGCTGGTGTTCAGGCGGTCATGGCGAAAGAATGATTCAGTGCCCTTCGGAAACGGTATCTGCGCGTCCTTCCACCACGCGCAGTTGTGAATCATGGCGATCATGGGCCGCGGCTCGTCGGATCGGTTCGTCATCCCGCGATGCCACATCCGGACATCGCGAATCAGCACATCGCCGGCATAAACCACCGGTTGCACGGGGTCCGCCACCGCACGCTGCGCCGCCACACGCTCGGCCGCCACCCGTATGTTGCCGTCCTGAATCGCAATCGAGGTGTCCAGATGAGTTCCCGGCCACAACTCCGTCGAACCGTTCTCCGGCCCCATGTCCACCACCGGGACATTGACCACAAGGCCATAGGCCGGGTGCGCATGCTCCAGGTTCGGCCAGAGCTGACCGATGTCGGCATGCACCGGCTGCGTTTCAGAGCCGGGGAGATTCGTGTTGCCGCTGTAAAACGTGTTCTTTACGCCCCGGCCCAGAACCGCTTCCGTCACGTCGGTGACCAGGTCGTTCAGCAGCACGTCCTTGAACAGAAACGGAGCAAATGGCGGTGGATCCTGCTGTAGATGGCCGGCCGTGAACTGAGTCGGTATCTCGCGTCGGGACAGAATCTGCTCCACATCCTCGAGCATCCGATGCCGCAGGACTTCGACGTGCGCCGCGTCAACGACGTCCTTGAGGACGACGTAGCCCCACCGCGTCACCGCCTCGACAGCCGCCCGACGGTGAGTCGCCTCAAGGCACCCGGCCCGAACCTCGCTGGACGTGATCGCAAGCGTATTCATCTGCACCTGATCCAGAGCACTCGGCAATCTGCCGACGTTCCGTCTGGCCCGCCGACGCTCATCGCTCAAACCGGAACTCGACCTCGTTCGCCCACGACCGCGCCCAGTCCACCTGAAACGCGTAGCCCCATCGCGACACGCTGCGCTGCCGCGCCAGCTCCATCGTGCCCACGCCCGCGTCGTCGTTGACGCGGTAGCTGAACTTGATCGTCTCGCCCGCGTCGAGGCGCTGGCGCACCAGCGGGATCTCCGACCAGGGAATCGCCGCCTCGACGATGCGGGTGTTGTCCTCGTGCCGGATCACGAGCTTCCCGTCATGCACCGGGCCGTCGTAAGGCGACTCGGGCTGGCGCGGGTAGAAGTGCTTGGGCGGCATGCCGGGATGGCGCAGGCGCCAGATCTCCGTGCCGCCGCCATGCTCCTCGGCCACCTTGTTCAGGGCGTACTCGAGGTCCGTGCATGGGCCGCGCGTGTAGTGCGGCCGGGTGTTCTCGGGATAGGCGTCCCAGCTCCACGGCTCGAGATGACCTTCCGGGTCGCCCGGGGGCACGACGTTGAACGCGAGCTGCACGTTGTCCAGCGCCGTGCCCTGGGCGTGGCCGGCCGGCAGGTCCGGGTGCTGGCGGTAGGAGTAGCGTCTGACGCCCTCCGGCCAGGTCAGGGCTTCGAGCTGCTCGGGGTCCGGCTCGGCGACGGGCTGGCCTTGCTCGTCCAACTGGATGTAGACCGTCTCCGGGTAGAAGTAGGCGTCGTCGTCGCGCGTCTCGAAGCGCACCCCGCCCGGGTGGGGTGTCGTGTCGGCGATGCGCGCGGCGAAATAGAAGTTGTCGTCGTCATAGGCGAGGTACGCCGTGGCGAAACCCTGCTCCAGCCGCTCGGGCATCGCTTCGTGCGGGAACCAGGCCTCCTGTTCGAGCGTCAGGTCGGCGGCCGCTTCCTGCTCGATGGGCTGCGGCAGCACGCCGTCCCAATCGTCCAGCGACCCGTCGACCGTGATGGTGCGTTGCTCAATCACGTTCACGCGCATCGGCTCCTCGTGCTCGACCCAGCCATCCTCGCCGGCATCGAGCCGCAGCCACAGCGGGTAGACGTTGCTGGCATCCGGCTCGCCGGAGGTCACCCGCACCGCCACCTCGCGCGTCTCGTGCGGGGCCAGGCGGATCGCGTCGGGGTGATCGACCTGAAGCTCGCCCAGGGTCAGCTCCAGCTCCGCCTCGATGGGCCGATTCAGCACGTTCGTCAGCTCCAGGCGCAGCGTGGGCTGGTCCTCGATGCGCTCGAGCATGTCGCGCGCGACCACCGCGATCGGCTGATACCCCTCGATTCGCGCGGCGGCCAGCGCCTCGAGCAGCTCATCGAAGGTCGCCTCGCCCGGGCGCACGCGAACGTAGATCCCCTCGCCGGACAAGGGGACGATCAGTCGCTCGCCGTCGTGCTCCAGTTCGTTGCCGTAGGTGCCGTAGGCGGCGAAGCGTCGGTCCGCATCGTTGATGATCATCCGCGCGTCGCGCAGGTGCTGAAAGCCGGCCAGCACCTGCTTCAACGCTTCGCGCTCTTCTGAAGCTGCGTTTTCCGGAAGTGCCGCGAGCTGCTCACGGGCGCGGCGCTTGTCCTCGGCCTCGGCCAGGCCGCGCACCATCCAGAAGGGGAACGCGGGCACCTCGTCCTGGAACGCCGGGCCCAGGTCGCCGACGACAACGGCGGTGCCATCGTCGCGGTCGCCGTCCTCGCCTTCAAAGACGATGACCCAGGGCAGGCCGTTGTCGAAAAGCAGCTTGCGGAACGCCCGCTCGCCGACGAACTTCTGCGAGGCGGCGATGGCCGCGTTGATGGGCCAGGCGGCCGGCAGCGTGCGCCGCTCGGGTTCGTCGTCGGCCTGTTGCACGTCCACGTCCAGGCGATCCATCGTCCCGCCGCCAAAGATGCCCACGATCCGGTCATAGCCGAACGACGCCTTGGCGGCGATCAGGGCGGCGACGCCTTCCTCCGTGTTCGCGGCCCAGCTTTCGGTGTCCCAGATTTCGGTGGGTCCGTTCTCGTGCTCGCGCTGGCGGAACAGCCTGATGGTCGAGCCCGAGGTGTTGCCCTGGTAGTGCACGCTCATGAAGTCGAGCCACTGGAGGTATTCCGTCGAGCCGTCGGAGAAGAACTTGTCGAAGGTGTTGGACATGGAGTCGTTGCCGCCGATGCGCACGTCGACGCCGGCGTCCTCGCGGGCGCGCTGGACGCCCTTGGCCATGTGGCGGTACATGTCGCGGTAGCGAAGCATGTCCGCGCCCCAGCCGGCGATCGAGCTGCCCTCCCACGGCTCGTTCCACAGCATCACGCCGTTGATCGGGCCCCGGGGATAGCCATATTCCACGCACAGCCTGTAGACGAACTCCTGCCAGTCCTCATCGTAGGCCGGCTTCCAGGCCATGTCCGCGGGGTAATAGGTGGTGATGATGGGCTTGTCGTCGACATACTGGAGCAGCGGTCGCGGCCGGCCCAGGGGCTGGTAGGGCGCGTGCCATGGCACGCCGTGGCCGAACTCCACGGTGGTGGTCATGCCCGCCTCGCCGATCCGGCGCAGCAGGCGCATGTTGTGATACGTGTCCCACCACTGGTCAAAGTCCTCGTCCGTCGTCGGCTTGTAGGTCATGCCGATGCGGTTGGGGTAGGCGGCGAGGCGTTTCAACTGGTCGATGTCGTCGCTGTCCATCGTGTAGCGCCGGAACTGCGCTCCCTCGGGCAGGTGAACTTCATGGATGCGCGCCAGGGCACCGCCGAAGAAGCGGCCGTGGCCATCGACGTCGGCGATCACGACGTAGCCGCCGAAGCGCTCGGGCAGTTCGGGGTCGATGGTCAGGTTCTTGAACCCCTCGGCCGGAATCTCCAGCTCGAATGGGATGCGGGCGACGTCGCGCGTGCGTCGCAGGCCCGTGACCCCGAGCGAGCCGGGGTCTTCGTTGTAGGCCTGCTGCTCGAACACATCGAAGGCGCCGCGCACCGGCATCGGCTCGGCCGTCAGGTTCTGGAACTGGAACGTCAACTCCGCCTGCTCGCCGGGGCGGAGCAGATTGGCCGGGATGTTGGTGTCGATGAGCTGGACGCGGAGGCGGCCGTCGGATTGGAAGCGTTGCTCGGCATGGTCGGGGTCGACCGCCCAGGCGTTGACGAACGACTCGGTGGGCGTGGACCAGCCGATGCGGAAGCCCGCGGCAGGGGTGGCGATCATCAGCAGCATGAGCCCGACCAGGCCGGCGTGCCCGCGGCGCCGATGGGTTGAACGGTGCATCAGCGTGCTCCTTTTTTGGGGTTGACGGGTCGAATGGCAAGGCGATGTGCCGACGGCGGCTTGACGCGCCGGGTTCCGATGAGCCATAGCGGCGATGGCGTTATGGATGGATTGTATAAAATTGGTAAGGTCGTGCAACCGGCATCCCCCCGACGGGCGCGTCGCAACAGGCGCCCGGCAACCGTTCTTAATGTAAAATCAAAATATAAGGTAGTTTATGTTGATTTTCGCTCCGCCGGGGTCGACCCCCCTTGGGCCCGCGACGGAAGGTCTGCCCGGAAAAAGGGTTGACGGGAGAGCAGAACAGAGTATCTTTGATCAAGGTACTATTTTGGTTTCGATGCCGCCGCGGGTGCCGAGGCTCGGAAGCGGCCGGTCAGCGCCAAGATTCACATCCACCGGGAAAGGAGAGAGCAACTGATGTTCACCTGCCTGCGAACAGCGGCGTGTGCGGCGGCAACGGTGGCCCTGGTGCCGGCGCCGGCCTTGGGCACCACCGTCATTGAAGACCTTTTCACCGCCGGCACCTCCGGCGACGCGCTGCACGGCCTGGCGCCGGACACGGCCAATGTGCCCGGCAGCACGTGGAGCTTCACGGGCAACGCCGACGTCTGGGGCCTCGATGCCGTCGCCGTCCAGGACCACGGCGACCAAGGCCGCATCGCCGCCGTGCCCCAGTTCGACACCGGCGGTCAGCTCGCCACCGCGGGAACCCTCGGCGGTGAGGTCACCCTTTCCGCCCGGCTCAGCGTCCCGACCGGACCCAACTTCGACGCCCACCGCGCCATGTTCCTGGGCACCTGGCAGGACAACCAGCAGCAGGCCACCGGCGGGTCGGGCATGAACCACTTTCACGACGGCGGGTTCCGCGGCATCGGCATCAACCGCGCCGGCGAGATCGTCACCCGCGACAACGAGTGGCGGCAGACCGGCCTGTTCGTCGACGACTTCGACGACACCGCCTTCCATGACCTGAGCCTCACCTTCGATGCCGCCAGCGGGTCGGTGACGGACCTGAGCGTCGGCATGCAGTCGTTCGATTTCGCGGCGCAATCCGCGGTCGCTTCGCCGTTCGCCGACGCGTCGCTGAACCACGTTGGCTTCGGCTCGCCCGGCGGTGGCGGAGCGTTGAGCAGCTTCAGCGTTCACGCCACGAGCACCACGCCGCCGGACCCCGACCCCGACCCCGGCCCCGACCCGGACCCGCCGCCGCCCGGCCAGGACGGCGGCTGGGGGCCGGACTTCAGCATCGTTGACGGCAGCCTCAAGATCCCCGGCGTCGGGCCGGACAACCCCGTCATCTACGACAACGACTGGTGGCTGGACGTGATCGATTCCGGCTTCGCCGCCGCGCAGCATCACCTCGGCCGCATGGACCTGCGCGGATTCATCACGACGGCGGACATGTGGGACGGCGGTCGGCTCTACTCGCTTCAGGACAGCATCGACGACTTCACCGAATTCCGCAACCTCGCGATCGAGTCGGGCTGGACCCGGACGCCCGACTACACCGCCGGCGCCGCCGACCCGCTGCAACAGCCCGCCAGCGGCAACATCTCCGACACCGTCTTCACGCCCACGGACGGCAGCAACCTGATCGTCGAGGAGGCGATGAAGGCCTCGCCGGAGGAGCCGCTCGTGCTCGTCGTGGGCGGGGCGCCGACCACGGTCGCCACCGCTCTGCTCCAGAAGCCGGAGATCGCCGAGCGCATGATTGTGCTCTGGTTGGCGATCCGCGAATACAACGCCCAGGACCAGTGGGGCTCGCACGTCATGCTCCAACGCGCCCCGGTGGTTCACTACAACTTCCAGCTCCGCGACGGCCTGACGCAGGAAATGCTCGATTCGCTGCCCGAAACGCCCCTGAACGAGCGCTACCGCGACTCCGGGCTCGTCCTGGACAACGCCGTGGGCGACGGCGTGCTGCTGACCTGGCTGTTCGACAACAGCCTCATCACCGGCGCCGAGAAGCAGAACCTGACCAACCTCATCAGCTTCAGCCCGACGACGCAGCGGCCTTACGACTTCCTGCACATTCCCAACGAGCACAAGCGATCGACCGAGATCGCCCAGCACATGATCGACACGCTGGCGATCCCCGAGCCCACGACCGCCGTGCTGCTGGGCATCGGCGGCGCGTTGATCCTGATGCGCCGGCGCTGAGCGGCGCGATTCGCGCTGGACGCATGCAACCGCCGGCGCAAATCCGCTGGGTACGGAGGGCCCCTGCAACCGTGTTCGCTCGAGGCCCCCGCACCCACGGGCCGGGAGCAGCGCTTAATGGCGGGCGCACCCGCCGAGGTTCAGTCCTCCGGCCGCCAGCGGAACAGCAGCGTCTTGGCCTTCCAGTTCTCCTCGCTGAGGATCACGTACTCGCCGTTGGCGCGCTGTTTGACGTCGAATGCCGGGCGAATGTCGTGCCACGAGCTTTGCCAGTGCACCTCGGGCCCGGCGAAGATCTCGCCCACGAACGAGCCGTCATCCTTGCGATACACATTGATCACCCCCGGCGTGTCGATCTCCGGCTCATCGGTGTTGTAGATGCAGTAGTTGACGAAAACGTAGTCGCCTTCAACCACGATCACGCTGTTGACCACCCGATCGGGCACGTTGCGCTCCTCGTGCGCGTAGGGCAGCTCGATGGACCAGACGAGCTCCGGCTCGTCGTGCCAGTTGTCGTAGCGCGCCAGCAGCGACCCGACATGCCACCAGCCGTGCGGCTGCTCGCCCGGCGGGAAGCCGCCGACGTACATCGTGTCACTCTCCCCCCCGGCGTAGTTGACCGTCAACAGGTGGCCGAACGCCTCCGGCTTGCCGAAGGTGACCGGCTCGTCCCACTCCAGCTCGCCGTCATCATTGACGCCCCGGCATCGGTAGCCGGTGATCGTCGATCCGTACGCCTTCCACACGTCCGCGTTGCCGGTGATGTGAAAGTTGGTGCGCGCGCCGCGCTCGACCAGGTCATAGAGTGGCCGGACGGGAATCGCAATCTCACCGTGGCTCTGACGGTCGAAGCGGTAATAGGTCAGGCGGTTGCCCTGCGTATTCTGAAACATGAACAGTCGGCCATCGACCTTGCGGAACATCGCCGCGCCGAGCCCGCCCTGGCGCCAGTCGTCGCGGTCGCGGTTGCTGTTCTGGCTGTACCCGACGCGGGTGTATTGCTGCCCCGGGGGCTGGTCGTAATCGATCACGTAGCGCTCCTGCATGCCACGCACGATCTTGCCATCCGTGCCCGGCTCGAAGCCGCCGACGTCCGTGAACAGGTGGCTGTGCACCTCCCACAGCAGCTCGTCACCTTCGTGGTTGAAAACGCGGATGGAGCTTCCACTCTGGCCTTCCTCACTCATGGCAACATAGATGTTGCCCTGGTCGTCGGTACCCGTGCCGGTCAGGTCCCAGAATTGCAGGTCGCTTTCGATCACCCCATCCTGCGACGGGTCGCCGCCGACTTCGCTGGGATAGATCCCCCCCGGCACGCCAAAGGTTCGCACCAGTTCGCCCGTCTCGGGGTCGTAGAACTTGACCACCCGCTGGCCGATGCCGTCGTCGGCGACCATGAGCAGGTCGTTGACGCGATCGATGCCCAGGCCCGTGGGCATCACCACGTCCTCAAGCTCAAGGTCCGAGCCTTCCCTGGCCACGCCCGTGCCCCACCGGCGGTACTGGCGCCGCTCCTCGTAGTCCACGATGTACCAGGTGTGCCCCGCCACGGTAACGCGGTCGGTCTCGATGCCCTTGTCCTCGTTGCCGATCACGTCGCCATCCTTATAGATGCCGTAGCGTCGGCCGGCCTCGTCCCATCCGCTCCAGGTATAGACGGTGCCGTCGGGCTGGACCTGCATCTTGAAGATGCTGTTCTGCACCCAGCGATCACCGCCGGCGAAGCTGTTGCCGATCCAGCTCGTTTCGAGGTTGTCCACCCGGCGGTCCAGATGCTGAGCCGAAACATCGCCTGTAAACATCAGAACGATCACCATAACCGTAAACCACATCGCCGATCGTGTCATGTTCGGTCCTTGTTCCCGGATCATTGTTCAGTCCTCGTCCGGCGTGACGAATCTCCATCTCCCCCATTGCCCCGGCCTGAGGCGGGCCTCGGCCGGCACGTCGCTGACGATCGCCGTGTCCCGGTTGTTCCAGTACAGCCGCTGGACCGTTCGTGGGCCTTCACCGCGCAACACGCCCAGGTCCGCCAGGTAGGTCTGCCCCGGCTCCGGCCGCAGCCCCAGCAACTCCAGCGCCACCGCCACCTCCACGTCGCCCTCGCGTTGCGCCACCTCCACCTGCTCGCTGACATCCACCACCTCGTCGAAGCGCACCTCACCGACGGGCGACTCGTAATGAACGCCGTGGCGCTCGTCCGTCGCGGGCGCGACCTGCCGCGAGAGCACCGCCCGGTACGCCCCGTCGACCTGCGCCACCGTCAGGCGCAGATCGCCCGCGCGGACGGCCCCGTCGTCATCATCAGGCTCGACGCGCAGCATCAGATCCACCGCGCCGCCGGCTTTAAACAGGAAGCGATGGTCGTCGGCGTGGTTGGCCAGGGCCTCCTCGTCGCCCGTGCGGTAGCCCAGCACCAGCCGATCGCCGGCGACGCGCGCCGCGGCCGACGCGTGCCCGCCGATCTCGACCCACCGCGTCCCGGCGGGCCAGTCGTCAAGCCGGCCGTCCACCCGCGCCGGCTCGTCGGTGATCAACACCTCCTTGCTCAGCCGGCCGGCCTCGTCGAGGTCCCGCGCCACGACCGGCGGCAGGTCGGACAGGGCCTCGGCGTCCAGCGTCACGCTGCCAAACGCGCGGCGCTCGACGCTCTCGAACCCATCGAGGCGGAAGATCGCCGAAAACTCATGCCCGGCGATCAGGTAGATGCCGCCGTCCTCGGTGCCGGTGATTGTCGGGCGGAAATGCTCCTGGCGAAACGTGACGTTCTCGATCACGTCGCCACGCTGCACCTCGGCCTCTTGCAGCGGCGGCGTGTTGCGCACGTCCCCGCCAAGCGTCTGGAGAAACAGGCCGTCGTCCGTCACAAGAAAGATGTTGCCCATCTCGCCGTTGATCGCGATGAACGCGCCGGCGTCGCCCTGCTGCGGCTGGATGGGCGGGCCCAGCACACGCGTCGGCTGAACGATCTGCCCGGGCTCCTGCGGCCTGTCGTGCTCGATGGGGTAGGTCCAGCGGCGCGTTCCCCCATGCCAGCCCTGGATCCGCTTGCCGTCGCGTGAGTGGTGATGGTGATACAGCCGGATCGCCCAGTCGTCGCTGAGGATGACGCGGCCCTCGTCCTCGCGGCCAACCCAGTTGTGCCCCGTGCTGCGCAGCGTGTAGCCGGTTATCACGTGGAAAGCGCTGGTGTCGTAGACCGGCACCCCGTCGTCCGTGAACGACACGGGCGGCGGCAGGTGCATGCCGATCCAGTCCGTGATGGCCAGGTCATCGAAAAACGCCGCCCCCATGATCAGGTTCAGGTCGAACCGGACGGGGATCACCTCCAGCTCGTCGGGGTGCACGTGGTGGTCGAAGTTGCGGTCGGTCCAGATCACCCAGTAGGGGTCGCCGTAACGGTTGTGCGGGTTCAGTTGCTCCTCGTAGTACGCTTCGAGCTCCTCGCGGTAGCGCAGGCGGGCGCCGCGGCGCTCGTCGAGCAGGTGGGCGAGGTTGCCCGCCCAGGCCACGGGCACGATGCGGTCCTCGTGCCACATGTAGAGCGAGCCGCCGACGTTGTAGCGCAGCCCGGTGTTCCACGCATTGGTCATGTACTGTCGGCCGTTGACGTAGATGGGGCGCTCCGGCCGGCCGCTGCCGCCGCGTAAAATGTCCCCACCGTAGTCGTCGTCCTGGTAGCGGCGTTTGGGTACGGCCGTGCCTTCGTCCCAATCCAGCTTCCACTCCAGCGGCCCGCCGAGCTGGTAGTAGAAGCGGGTCTTGTCGCGTGGATCGAGCGTGCCTCCGCCGCCGTACCACGGCGGGCCGTAGTCCGCGCCGAGGAACTCGCCTGCCGTGCTCCAGTAGCTGACGCGGCGCGGCGCGTTGCTGATTTCCGGCACCCACACGCGCCCGTTCGGGTCGACCGCGACCTGTCCCGGGTAGTGCATGTTGCGTTCGTCGTAGATCTCGCCCAGGTTCAGGCGGCCGTTGTTCGCCTGCCCGATGGCGCGGACGAACGACCCATCGGCGGTGAACACCTTGACCTGGTGGCTGTCCCCATGGTCTGAAATGAACAGCTCTCCGCCTGGCCCGCGGGCGATGGCGTGCGGCGCGTCAAGATGCTCGTCGATCATCACGCGCGCACGCTCGGCCGTCGGTGCTTCACCAGGCTCCCACCGCACACGGTAGCGCAGCAGCCGCGCCTCGCTGATGACATCCAGGTGCTCCGCGTCGGCGAAGTGCATGCCCTTGGGCGTCGGCACCTCGGCTGTACCAACCTTCTGGCCCGCCTCGAGATCGATGAAGATCAGCTCGTTCTCACTCGGACTCGAAATCACCCCCAGCCGCCCATGCACGGCGACGGACATGCCCTGCCGCTGCATCCAGTGGTCGGAGATCGGCTCATCGAGCTCGTGCTCGCAGACAATGTCGTAGCCCCGATCGCTGTGCAGGCTCTTGACGCGGTAGGTCGCCGAGCGCACCACCAGGGTGTACGCGTAGATGCTTTCGTCGGCCCACTCGCCGACGGCGCGTGCCAGCGCGGTGCCGCCGCGCCAGCCGAACAGCTTCTGCCCGCCCAGCCGCTGGCCATCAAGGTCGATCCACACCAGCGCGTCGCCGCTTTCAGCGACCAGGCTCGCCATCAGCACCTGCTCGCGTGCCTGGTCGTGGGGCGAGCCGGCGTCCGCCGGCAGGTACAGCCCCGCCGACGCCGGCGTATGGTCCGCCAACCACGCCCCCCGGCCGTCCGCCGTATGCCACGGCGGATCGCCCGGGCTCTGGATCGGAAACTCGTACACCATCTCGATCCCGTCATGGACGATTCCCCGCACGCGGTACTCGCCCGGGTCGACCCGGTAGCGCAGAAACAGGCCGCGATCGTGATCCATCCGGCCGTCGTCATAGCCGTCCCACACCACCGTGTGCTCGCCGGGGCCGAATCGCTGCTCCGAGACGAGGTTGCGTACGCGGGTGCCGGTGTCATCCTCGATCACGAGCGTCACGTACCGCGGCTCGTCAAGCTGGAAACCAATGCCCACGCCCCCGGCCCCAGGCGTCCAACCCGCCTGCGCCGCCGGACCCGCCGATCCACCGAAGCTCAGCCCGACCAGGACCAGCACGGCCCAGACGCGACACCAGATGCATGGCGACATGCGGCGCTCCTTTGTGTTAGCGACCCGGTCGAACGGACCCGCTTGACAACGAACGTCAAAAAGCGGGAGGGCCGTACACCACGGCCCTCCACAGTTCCCACCCGTGTTGTGTGCCCGTTTCGAACTTTACACGCGGCCTCGGCGGCGCAGCAGCAGCACCGCGCCGCCCAGACCCACCAACGTCAACGACGCCGGCTCAGGGATGGCGGTGAAGCTGCTGACCTGAGCGCCCCCGCCGGGCGAGCCGAACCCGACGTGGTTCAGCGAAGCCCCGCTGAACGGCGAGCCCACCGCCGAGTCGTTCATGAAGTCGAACGATTGCGAATCCAC
>SLDI01000075.1:0-4515 GCA_007125385.1 Phycisphaeraceae bacterium
CCCAACACCGCCACCACGCCCCCCGCCGCCGCCGACGCCCCTGCCACGCCGCCCGGCTCAGCCGCGTCGGCCCCGGGCCATCGGCCATCGACAACCCCCCCGCCCTGGTACCTCGTCCTGCCGCCGCTGCTGTGCGGCCTGGGCGTGGCGATACCGCTGGCCTACCTGGCGGTGCGCGCCTTCGCCGCCGAGCCCGCCGAACTCGCCGCCATCCTGCTGCGCTGGCACAACCTGGTGCTGCTGGGCAACACGCTGATGCTGACGGCGGCGGTGCTGGCGGTGACGGTCGCGCTGGCGCTGCCCGCGGCCTGGCTGACGGTGCGCTGCAACCTGCCCGGGCGCGGCTTCTTCACCCTCGCCCTGGTCATGCCGCTGGCGGTGCCGGGGTACCTGATGGCCTACACGCTGCTGGCGGTCGGGGGCCACTACGGGGCGATGGCCCAGCTCACGGGTATCAGCGTGCCGCGGCTCTCGGGCTTCACGGGGGCGCTGGTGGCGCTGTCGCTCTACAACTTCCCCTACATGCTGCTGAACCTCCGGGCCGGGCTCTTGAGCCTGGACCCGGCGATGGAGGAGTCGGCGCGGGGGCTGGGCCTGACGCCCGCGGCGGTGTTCCGGCGCGTGGTGCTGCCGCACCTGCGTCCGGCGCTGGTGGCCGGGTCGCTGATCGTGGGCCTGCACGTGATCACCGACTTCGGCGTGGTGAGCCTGATGGATTTTCGCACGTTCAGCTACGCGCTGTACACGCAGTACGTGGGCATGATGGACCCGGTCTACGGGGCGTGGATCGCGCTGATGATGCTGGCGCTGGCGGGCTCGTTCATCGGCATCGAGATCGCGCTCTTACGCGGGTTGCGGCTGCACCGCACGGGCGGGGGCGTGGCGCGTCGGCAGCGCACGGCCGAGCTGGGCCGGTGGAAGGCCCCGGCCGTGGGCTTTGTCGGCGCGATCCTGCTGGCGGCGGTGGCGGTGCCGGTGGCGACGATGTGCTTCTGGGCCAGCCGGGCGGACCTGGGCGCTTTGTCGTCTCGCCTGGGCGGGGCGGTGATCGACTCGCTGGCGGTGAGCATCCCCGCGGCCGTGACGGCGACGCTGCTGGCGATGCCCGTGGCGTTTCTGGCGCGGCGGTACCCGAGCAAGCGGTCGCTGGCGCTGGAGCGGATCAGCTACCTGGGCTACGCCACGCCGTCGCTGGCCTTTGCCCTGGCGCTGGTGATCGTGGGCTCGTTCCTGCCGGACACCGCCTACGCCTGGCTGTACCAGGAGCTGCCGCTGGTGCTGGTGTATGCCTACAGCCTGCACTTTCTGGCCGAGGCGGTCGGGCCCGTGCGGGCCGGGCTTTATCAGGCGACGCCGCGGCTGGAGGAGGCGTCGCGGTCGCTGGGCTACAGTCAGTTGGCGACGTTCGTGCGTGTGACGCTGCCGCTGCTGCGCAGCGGGCTGGTGGTGGCGATGGCGCTGGTGTTTCTGTCGGCGATGAAGGAGCTGCCGCTGACGTTCCTGCTCTCGCCGCTGGGCTTCGACACGCTGGCGACGAACATCTGGAGCCACACGCGCGAGGCGATGTACGCCGAGGCGGCCCCGTTCGCGCTGCTGATCATGCTGGTCTCGGCGGGCTTCGTGGCGGTGCTGCTGAGCCAGGAGCGGCAGGAAGGCTGAATTGAACCACCGATGCATGGTGATGCACACCGAGGATGGATTAGGATGCGGGGATTCCGCGGCCCCCCCCCCTCCGGGAGGGGCTGGGGGAGGGTGCCTCCGATCGCGTTGCGTGGCCGATCAAGGCATGCGTCGTGGAAGCCGGTCTGCTGGCGGGATGCAGACCCACGGCAGCAGGTGACGCCCTCCCCCTGCCCCTCCCGGAGGGAGGGGGGTTGAAAAGGCAGCTTGACGACGTAAAACAAAATACAGCAATCAGAAATCAGCAATCCGATGTCCTCGCCTCCTTCCCAACCCGCGCTGCTGTGCGTTCACCACCTGACAAAGTCCTTCGCGGGGCTTGATCGGCCGGTGATCGAGGATGTGACGTTCTGCGTGCATCCGGGGGAGGTCTTTGCGCTGGTCGGGCCTTCGGGCTGCGGCAAGACGACGACGCTGCGGACGGTGATGGGCTTCGAGCACGCCGACAGCGGCGAGGTGCTCCACGCCGGGCGGATGCTCCAGGGCCCGGGCGTGTTCGTGCCGCCGGAGAAGCGGGGCATCGGCTTCGTCTTCCAGGACTACGCGCTGTTTCCGCACCTGAGCGTCCTGGCGAACGTGATGTTCGGCATCCGCCACGTGCCGCGCAAACGCCGCAAGCAGGTCGCCAAGGAGGCGCTGTGGATGGTGGGGCTGATGGGTTACGAGGAGCGTCGGCCGCACGATCTGTCCGGGGGCCAGCAGCAGCGGGTGGCCTTGGCGCGGGCGATCGCGCCGGGGGCGCGGGTGATCCTGCTCGATGAGCCGTTCTCGAGCCTCGACCCGGATCTGCGCCACGCGACGCGCAACGAGGTGCGCCTGATCGCCCACCGCGCGGGCATGGCCGTGGTGCTGGTGACGCACGACCAGGAGGAGGCGCTGTCCACCGCCGACCGTCTGGCGGTGATGCGCGACGGGCGGCTGATGCAGACGGGCGTGCCGGAGCAGGTGTACGCCCGGCCGCGCAGCGCTTTCGTCGCCCAGTTCCTGGGGCGGACGAATCTGCTCGAGGCCGAGGCGTCCGGCCGGGTGGCGCAGACGGCGCTTGGGCCGGTGGAGCTGGACACGTTCAGCTCGGGGCCGGTGACGCTGTCGCTGCGGCCGGAGCATCTGGCGCTGGAGGCGGTCAATGGTGAGGCGGAGGCCGCCGGCGGCCGGATCGTGTCGCGGGAGTTCAAGGGGCACGACCTGACGTATCGCGTGCGCCTGGGCCGGGCGGAATACACGGTGCAGACGGAGTACACGGTGGACCTGGCGGTGGGCCAGGCGGTGCGGCTGCGGCCGCGGACGGCGGCGGCGGTGGTGGATCCGACGGATCAGCCGGCGCCGGATGATGGGCACCATGCGACGGGGGCGGCGATGGAGATGGAAAGCTCGTGAGTCCGGAAGAAATCCCGCCCTTCGCTCGCAGACTCGCTCAGGACGGGCGTTAGCCCATCGCGCTATACTCGCTCTGTTGCGTGTTCTGGGTTCTGCATTCTGCGTTCTGCATTGTGAACTCCCATGCTCCACCACGTCACCGCCATCGCGTCGGACCTGGAGGCGAACCTGCGCTTCTACAGCCAGACGCTGGGTCTGCGGCTGGTGAAGGTGACGGTGAATTTCGACGACCCGGGCTCCTACCACCTGTACTACGGCAACGATTTGGGTGAGCCGGGCACGCTGGTGACGTTCTTCCTCTGGCCGGGCGCCGATCGAGGCCGGGCGGGGGCGGGTCAGGTCACGTCGATGGGCCTGGCGGTGCCGGGCGGGTCGCTGGACTACTGGCGTGAGCGGCTCGATGACGCCGGCGTCAGGCATGAGTCGTTGGGCGGCGCGCGGCTGGCGCTGCGCGATCCCGATGGGTTGGCGGTGGAGCTGATCGAGCGGGCCGGGTGCGACGCGTGGCCTTACGTCTCCGCCGGGCCGGTGGTGCGCGAGCACGCGGTCCGGGCGCTCGACGCGCCGACGCTGAGTGTGCGCGACGCCGCCGCCACGGCTGGCTTTCTCGAACAGATGCTGGGCATGAGCGTGCAGGGGCGCAGCGAGGACGGGGCGCGTTACCACCTCGTCGCCGACGGCGACGGCGATGCGCCGGCGCGTTGGCTGGACGTCGTGGACGCGGCCGACGCGTCGGCGGGGGCGTTCGGACCGGGGACGGTGCATCACGTCGCCTTCCGCGCGGCCGACGACGACGCCCAGCAGGCCTCGCGCGAGCGGCTGCGTGCGGCGCGCGTGGCGGTGTCGGAGGTGCGTGAGCGTGTCTACTTCCGCTCGATCTACTTTCGCGAGCCGGGCGGCGTGATCTGTGAGATCGCGACGGATGGGCCGGGCATGACGGTGGACGAGTCGCCGGCGGCGCTGGGCTCGGCGCTGCGCCTGCCGCCGTGGCTGGAGTCGGAGCGCGGGGAGCTCGAGAAAATCCTGCCGGCGATCCCGCGGCCGGCGGCGTGAGCGAGCGAGAACCGCGAAGCGGCGAAGTGGGGCGAAGCTCGCGAAGGAGGTCCTCGGAGGAAAATGAGGAAGGCAGGAAGGGCAGGAAGGCAGGAGGAAGCGGAACGGCGGGTAACACGACCAGTGAGACGACGGGGGCGCTGCTCTGCGTTTCCGTTTTCCTGCCCTGGCTGCTTCGCTTATCCTGTGTTCCTTCGTGGCTTTTGTGAGGTTGGATGACTCATGCTGCTCGACTTCACCCAGCTTAGCGCGCGTGATCGCTACAAGCTTCTGGTCAGCACGGTGGTGCCGTGGCCTGCCTGGCAAAACTTGATCCAGCCTGAATGAGAGTCTCTACTGGTCACCATGGCCAAGGAGAATCCGATGTCAGGCAAGAAGCGTGTTCGTCACAGTCCCCAGCAGATC
>SLDI01000547.1:0-4512 GCA_007125385.1 Phycisphaeraceae bacterium
AAGCCGTGCGATCATCGGCAAGCGCACGGCTTGCCCTTCGGGACAAGCCGTGGCACCCCACGACCTGCAGTTAAAGCGACCATTCAAAGGTCAATCATCGCGTGCGGTCAGCGTGCGGACGACGGCGTCGAAGATCTCCTCCGGCTCGGCCATGCGTCCCGGCCCGGCGGTGCGGCAGGCCTGCCAGCCCGCGCCGGGACCGACGATCTGACAGCCGAGCACCTGGCGCAACGTCGCGACGTTCCGCTGCGTCACCGGGTTGTCCCACATCTGCTCGTTCATCGCCGGCGCCACGATCACCGGCGTCGCGCGCGGCAGGGCGCAGGCCACCAGGCTCACCACGTCCTCGGCCAGTCCGGCGGCGAGGCGGGCGATCGTCGCCGCCGTCGCCGGGGCGATGACCATCAGCTCGCACCACCGCGCCACGCCCACGTGCTGGCTGTCCGGCTGGTCGTCGACCTGCCAGATGCTCGTGAGCACGGCCCGGCCGGCCAGCGATTGCAGTGTCAGCGGGGCGATGAAGCGCGTCGCCGCCTCGGTCATCAGCACGCGGACATCGCCCCCGGCCTGGGCGAGGCGGCTGACCAGCGTCGCCGTCTTGTAGCACGCGATGCCGCCCGTCAGCGCCACGGCGATGCGGCGGCCGGCGAGCGGGCCGGCCGCCTGGCGCTCGCCCGGGGCATGGGACGGCTCGGCCATGAGAAGGTCACTGCTCCCGATCGGCCTCGGGCTCGCCCTCGCCGGAGAAGTCCAGCCCGATCTTGCCCTCGACGATCTCCTGCACCGCCACCTCGAAGTCGCTGCGCCCGCGACGCTCGACCAGCGGCCGGGCGCCCTCCATCAGCTCGCGGATCCGGTGCTGCACCAGCGCGGTGAACTTGAACCGGCCGCCCAGCGCATTGATGACCTTGTCGTCCTTCAGGGCCTCGATCATGGGGGGAGCCTCGCCAGGGGTGTGGGGAATCGCGTATCATAAGCTGTTACGCGCGTCCGGGCAAGGCCCGACCGCGCCGCGCGCCGTCCAGGGCGCGGCTGCGGCTGAGTGACACTTGCCCCGCCTCACGGCGGCCACCGCCGGCTGTGCCTCGCCCGTTTGGCGGTCCGGCGTGCATCCGCCGGTCCGGGCGTGTTACAATACCCGGCTATGGCCAACGTCGCCGTGCAGACCGATCGCCACGCCCGCTCCGCCGCCGCCCATGCCCGCGCCCGGGCCGTGATGCCCGGCGGGGTGAACTCGCCCGTGCGGGCCTACAAGGCCGTCGGCCGCGAGCCCGTGACCGTCTGCGCCGGCAGCGGCGCGATGGTAACCGACGTTGACGGGAACAGTTACATCGACTACGTGGGCTCCTACGGGCCGCTGATCCTCGGGCACGGGCCCGAACAGGTGCGCGTGGCGCTTTCCAAGGCGATCGGCCGGGGCACGAGCTTCGGCATGCCCACCGAGATCGAGACCCGCCTCGCCGAGCGCGTCGTCGCGGCCGTGCCCTCCGTCGAGCTCGTCCGCTTCGTCAACTCCGGCACCGAGGCGGTGATGTCGGCCATCCGCCTGGCGCGGGCGGCGACCGGGCGCGACAAGATCATCAAAGCCACCGGCTGCTTCCATGGCCACAGCGACGGCCTGCTCGTCGAGGCCGGCTCCGGGGCCGCGACGCTGGGCGTGCCCAGCTCGCCCGGCGTGCCGGCGAGCGTGACCAGCCAGACGCTGCTCGTGCCCTACAACGACGCGGACGCCGTCGAACGGGCGCTGGCGGAGCATGCGGGCGACGTCGCGGCCGTCGTCATCGAGCCGGTGGCGGGCAACATGGGCTGCGTGCCGCCTGGCGAGGGCTACCTCCAGGGCCTGCGCGACGCGTGCGACCGCCACGACGCGCTGCTGATCTTCGACGAGGTGATGACCGGCTTCCGCGTGGCGTACGGCGGGGCGCAGAGCCTATACGGCGTCCTGCCGGACCTGACGTGCCTGGGCAAGGTGATCGGCGGCGGGTTGCCCTGTGCCGCCTACGGGGGAGGCGAGGCGCTGATGCGGCGGGTCGCCCCGGACGGGCCGGTGTATCAGTCCGGCACGCTCAGCGGCAACCCGCTGGCGATGACCGCCGGCTTGGCGACGCTGGACGCGCTGGCCGAGCCGGGCGTCTACGAGCAGCTCGAGCGGGCGTCGGCGACGCTGGCGGCGGGGCTTGAACGTGCGGCCGGGCGCGTGGCGGGGGCGGGGGTCGAGGTGACGATCAACCGCGTCGGCTCCATGCTCTCGTGCTTCTTCCACGCCGGGCCGGTGGGGAACTTCGAGCAGGCGTCGGCGTCGCGGACGGATCGCTTCGCCGCCTTTTTCGGGGCGATGCTCGACGCCGGCGTGATGCTGCCGCCGAGCCAGTTCGAGGCCTGGTTCATCTCCGCGGCGCACGACGAGGGGTGTATCGCGCGCACGATCGAGGCGGCGCAGGCGGGCTTCGAGGCGGCGGCGGGGGTTGGCTGAATTCAGAATTCAGAATCAAGAATGCAGAATGCAGAAGGGGCGTTGGCCGCGGCATTGCTGGCCGCGTCCCTGGCTGCGAATTGGTCTTAACAAGAGGAAAAGGATGAGCAAGACGAAGATTGCAGAGCGAAGCGAGAGCATGAGCAGCAGCAAGACGGGCAAGTTCAAGGTCCTCGTGGCCGACAAGCTCAACAAGCAGGGCCTGGAGTGGATCCAGGGCCAGGCCGACGCCGAGCTGGTCAACAAGCCGGGCCTGAGCGAGGACGAGCTGGCGGCGATCGCCGGCGATCACGACGCGATGATTGTTCGCTCCGGCGTGCAGGTCACCGCCAGGGTGCTCGAGAACCCGGGCAGGCTCAAGGTCATCGCCAGAGCCGGCGTGGGCGTGGACAACATCGACCTCGACGCCGCCACCAACCACGGCATCCTCGTGGTCAACAGCGCCGAGGCGACCACCACCACCACCGCCGAGCACGCCTTCGCGCTGCTGATGGCGCTGGCGCGCAACATCGGCCCGGCCCACAAGACGATGGTTGAAGGCGGATGGGATCGGAGCAAGTTCCAGGGCCAGCAGCTCGCGGGCAAGACGCTGGGCGTCGTCGGCTTTGGGCGCATCGGCCGCACGGTCGCCGAGCGGGCGCTGGCGTTTGAGATGAACGTCGTCGCCTACGACCCGTTCATCAACGCCGAGACCGCGATGGATGGCCGGGTCAGGATGTACCCCAGCTTCGAGGAGATGATCCCCCACGTGGACATCGTCACCTTCCACGTGCCCATGAACGATCAGACCGCGGGCATGCTCGGGCGCAAGACGTTCGCGATGGCCAAGCCCGGCCTGCGGGTGGTCAACGCCGCGCGCGGCGGGATCGTGGACGAGGAAGCGCTGCTCGAGGCGCTGGACAGCGGCAAGTGCGACGCCGCGGCGCTGGACGTCTACACCGAGGAGCCGCTGCCCGCCGACCACCCGCTGCGGAATCACCCCAAGGTGCTGCTGACCCCGCACCTGGGGGCGTCGACCGCCGAGGCGCAGCAGGCGGTGAGCATGGACGCGGCGGGCGCGGCCTTGAGCTTCCTGCGCGGCGAGGGCGTCAAGGGCGCGGTCAACGCCGCGGGCCTGCGCCTGGACCTGGGCCCGGTGCAGCAGCGCTACGCCGATCTCGCCCAGCGCATGGCCGGGCTCATCAGCCCGCTGGTGACCGAGCGCGTGCACGAGGTGACGTTCGAGGTCGTCGGCGACGAGCTGGAGTCGGCGGCGAGCACGCTGCTGCGCCTGGCGCTGGTGGGGCTGCTCAAGGAGCACCTGACCGTGCCGGTGAACATTGTGAACGTGATGCACGTGGCCGAGCAGCGCGGCATCAAGACGCGCACGGTCAAGCGTGACGAGGGGAAGTTCGGCAGCCAGCTCGCGCTGGAGATCAACGCCGGCGAGGACGGCCACACGCCGCGCATCGTCGGGCGGGTGTATGACGATCTGAAGCCGCGGATCGTGGAGATCAACGGCTACCACATGGACATGGTCCCCGCCGGGCAGATGGCGCTGGTGCAGAACAAGGACAAGCCGGGCATCATCGGCATGGTCGGCAACGAGTTCGGGCAGGCGGGCGTGAACATCGCCGACATGACGATCAGCCGCCGCGACGACACCGCCCTGATGGTGCTCAAGCTCGACAGCCCGGCCACGGAGGATCTGATCAACCGCCTGAAGAACCGCGACGAGATCCTGCGCGTGGCGAACGTGAAACTGCCGGCGGAGCGGGAATGACCACAGAGGCACAGAGAGCACAGAGAAGAGGGGGGAGTGGGAATAGCCACAGATAAACACGGATGAACACGGAGGGGAAGGCGTGGCGGGGGGCCGGAGTGTGCGCCGCCTCTTTCTTATCCGTGTTTATCTGTGTGCATCTGTGGCTTTTCGTTTGGTGGGGCGTCGATCCTGGACGTGGCGTCGCCATCGAGGGTGCCACGGCTTGTCCCGAAGGGCAAGCCGTGCATTGGGCGTCCACCGGAGGGCTTGCCCTCCGGGACAAGCCGTGGCACCC
>SLDI01000664.1:0-4496 GCA_007125385.1 Phycisphaeraceae bacterium
AGCGGCGCGGGGTAATAGACGAAAAAGGCGCGGCCCATGAGCAGCTCGCGCGGCACCAGGCCCGAGGGGTCCTCGCCGGCGGCGAGGCGATCGGTGAAGTGCCGGGCCACCACGGCCTCGTCGGGCTCGTCCCAGAAGCGGCTGTCGGCGCTGGCCGGGCCGTTGTCGCCGACCATGAAAAACTCGTCCGGGCCCAGCGTCACCGGCTGGCGCGGGATCACCACCCCCTCGTCCGTGCGCACCAGCGCCCCGCGAGCGACGGTGAGGCGGCGGCGGGCGTCGAAGGTGCGGCCGGAGTAGTACAGGTCGCGGTCGAGCTCGACGGCGTGCAGCGTGGCCGGGGCGCTGAGGGTGATGGCCAGATCGGGTAGCGGCCGCGGCGGCGGGCGACGCGTCAGCACGCGCATCGGCGCGTCGAAGGGACGGGTCAGCACCTGCCGGCCGTCGATCCACACGCTCGCCTCCTGGTCGACGTGCCACAGCTCGATCCGCGTCGAGCGCCCCGGGCGCAGCAGCGTCCGGCCGGTGCGCACCGACGCCAGCTCGCGCCGCCGGCTGGGGTCGTCCAGGTCGCTGGCGTGCAGACGAACCCGTCCGTCGGCGGAGATGGTGGCCTCGAGGCGCTCGGCGCCGACGCTGGTGTCTTGGTGGTCCTCGTCGTGCAGGCGGGCGGTGGTCGCCAGGGTCACGCTCAGGCCCGGTTCGTCGGGCTCGACGGCCGCGGCGAGGCGCACGTCCTCGATGGGTTCGGGACGCAGGCCGGGCTTGAACTGGTTGTAGGGGTAGACGCCGGCGAGCTCGTCGTCGCCGCCGCGCTGAAAGTCGAAGCGGATGACGCCCGTGGGCTTCTCGCGATCCGGGTGCTGGCGCGGCAGGCCGCGGTAGTGGTAGCTGCGTCGGCCCTGGATCAGCCAGGCGTCGGGCACGTCGGCGACCCAGGGCACCTGCCAGCGCTGCCGGCGATCCGAGTGGAGGCCGCCGGGGTCGCCGCCGTCGCGGGGAATGTACTGGCTGTGGTAGATCGGCTGCCAGACGGCGCGCTGGACCTCGGGGCGCTTGGACTTGCGGGCGATGCGCCAGGGCTCGAGAGGCTCGCCGGCGGCGCCGATGCGGCGGACGTGGACGTTGCCGTCAAGCAGGTGAAGCTGCTCGTTGGGCAGGGCGACGAGGCGTTTGATGAAGTTGACGGCCGGCTCCTGGGGGTTCTTGAACACGGCGACGTCCCAGCGGCGCGGCTCGGTGATGTTGTAGACGTATTTCTGCACGAGGATGCGGTCGCCGGAGCTGGGCGTCAGGTTGCGGTCGAAGGCGATGCTGTTGCGGCACATGGGGCAGACGGCGCGGGTCTGCTCGGCCAGGGCCGTGGCGTGGCGCTCGCCGCCACGGGATGCGGTCGAGTGATCGGGCCAGTCGGTGGTGAAGCTGTAGCCGCACTGGTCGCAGTCGACGTGCAGGTGCTGGCCGAGCAGGGTCGGGGCCATGGACCCGGTGGGGATGACGAAGGCTTCGACGACGAAGCCCCGGCCGACGAAGGCGAGGACGAAGGCGATGATCAGGGCTTCGAAGGTCTCCTTGAGGCCCTCGTCGCCGCCGTTGCGCGGGCGTTGCGTGCCACCCCCGCCACCGCCGCCGCCACCTCCGCCGCGGCCGCCGGTGGGCGTGGGATCGTCGCCGGCGGCGGCGCGGTGGCCCCCGGGCTGAGGCCGATCGCCGGCGGTTTGCTTGTCCGAAGGCTTGTCCATACGCTTTACGCTTCGTCAGCGGCTCGGCCGCGGATTATAACCAGCCCGCCCGCCCCACGCGGGCCCGCCGGCTTGGGCGATACCCTCACCTGGTTCCTGGCCCGATGAGCGCACAATTCTTCGTCAGCATCGTCGTTATCACCGTCATCCTGCACGCGATCCTGCTCGCCTGCGCCTACCTGATCCTGCTGGAGCGCAAGGTCGCCGCGTGGACCCAGAACCGCCTCGGGCCCAACCGCACCAACTTCTCGTTCGGCCTGTACGACATCTGGAACCGCATCCCCGGCCTGCGGTGGTTCATGAGCAAGCGGCATTTCGGCCTGGGCCAGGCGCTGGCCGACGGGCTCAAGCTCTTTGTCAAGGAAGACTACACCCCCCCGCACGTCGACCGCCTGCTCTTCCTGCTCGCCCCGGCGATCGTCATCGTCCCCGCGATCATCGGCTGGGCCGTCATCCCCTGGGGCGGGACGTACGTCTTTCCCGGCCTGACGCTGCCGCTGATCGGCGAGATCCCCGCCGGCGTCGTGACCATCGCCGCCGCGCCCATCAACCTCGCCCTGATCTACCTGCTGGCCGTCTCCTCGCTGGCGGTCTACGGCGTGGTGCTGGCGGGCTACGCCTCCAACAACAAGTACTCGTTCCTGGGCGGGCTGCGGGCCACCGCGCAGATGCTCAGCTACGAGATCCCCATGGGCCTGTGCGTGCTGATCGTGATCCTGACGTTCGCGACGACGGACGCGGACCTGCTGGTGAACCTGCAGGGCGGCGCCGGCGGGGCCGGGGCGTGGGGGATCTTCCTGCACCCGTTCCTGGCGATCATCTTCTTCATCGCCATCCTGGCCGAGACCAACCGCGCCCCCTTTGACCTGGCCGAGGCCGAGCAGGAGCTCGTCGGCGGGTTCCACACCGAGTATGGCTCGATGAAGTGGGCGCTGTTCTTCCTGGCCGAATACATGCACATGATCACGGCCTGCGCGTTCTTCAGCATCATGTTCCTGGGCGGGTGGGATCTGCTGCCGTTCGTGGCGGTCTTCCCGCTGGTGACCGAGAGCCTGGGCGTGGTGCTGGCCAAGACGGCGATCCTGGCGGGCAAGGTGGGGCTGCTGCTGTTCGTGATGATGTGGATTCGCTGGACGCTGCCGCGGCTGCGCTTCGACCAGCTCATGGGCCTGGCGTGGCGCGGGCTGATCCCGTTGTGCATCGCCCTGCTGCTGGTCACGGGGTTCGTGCAGTTCATGAAGTGGCCGCACTGGACGCTGCCGATCGCGAACGTGGCGGTGGCGCTGGTGGCGATGTGGATTGGACCGCGCCTGCCGGTGGGGCGGTCGCCCAACCGGAAGGTGCGCCTGGCGGGCTCGCGGTTCTACGGCCTGGAGGAAGAGGCCGGCGAGGCGACGTTGCCGCCGGCCGAGCCGGCGCGCGAGCTGGAGCCGGCGGGCACGCGGTGAGGGTGGTGGAACATCGGACCGGCCGCGCGTGGCCAGGGCGCCGCACAGCAACCGGTTCCGACCCCCCTCCCTCCGGGAGGGGTCAGGGGGAGGGGGTCACCTGCCGTCGTGGGTCCGTGTCACCTCGGCAGATCGGCTGCAACGACGCAGGCCTCGATAGCTCACGCAAGGCGTTCGGAGGCACCCTCCCCCAGCCCCTCCCGGAGAGAGGGGGGCCGGAGTCGGTCAGTTTGACGTTCTTAGCTGTCGCCCTTGCGGCGACGCGCGGCACGATTTCCGGCGACGACCCAGGCCGCGCCCCGCCGCGTCACCGTTGCTCGTTGCGGTACACCAGGCGCAGCTCGCCCGTCGCGGCGCGCAAGTGCGCCCGCGCCCAGTCGCGCAGGCCCGGGTCGGGGGCGAATTGCCAAACCTCGGCAATGCGCCGATGCTCCTCCGGCCCGTGGAGATGCGCCAGCACGAGCATGGCCGCGTCGGCCAACGGCTCACCGCCATGCGCCGCGAGGTGCGCGAGCTGGTCGACGGTGTCGCCGGGCAGCTCCCACCCCCCCTGCCGCGCCGCCTCGAGCACGATCGCCGCGGGCCAGGCATCGCGATGCTCGGCCCACCACCGGCGCTGCTCGTCGGCCAAGCGTTGCCAGGCGCCCTGGTCGAACAACGGCGGCGCGTCATCGTGACGCCGCCCGGTGAGGCGCTCCAGCCGGGCCAGCGCCCGCGTGCGGTGGGCCCAGCGCTCATGCGTCAGCTCGTCGAGGGCGCCGGCGACGGCGTCGGCCCACCATTGGGCGCGCGGCTGATCGGCGGCGCGGCTCCACCACTGCTGCCAGCGGTCGCGCAGGGCGAGCAGGTCCTCGGCGGTGTGGGCGTGCTGGACGAGCATCGTCGGCTCAAGCTCATGCTCCGCGGCGATCAGCGGGGCGAAGCCGGCGTGCGTGGCGTTGCGCTGCGACAACCGGGCCAGCGCCGGGAGCGTCGCCGGCTCAACCGGGCCGACGGTGACCCGCCCCCGGCCATCGAGCTGCCAGCGCGCCTCGGCCAACGGCATGTACCCGTCAGTGCCGGCCTGCGACTGGCGCTGCATCGGCGCCAGCGCGAGTCGCTGCTGGTGCGGCTCCAGGGCGTCATGGCGCGCCAGCGCCACGGCCGAGGCCCACGGCAGCGCGGCGGCGCCGGGCTCGCCATCGAGGCGGGTCGCGGCGAGGCGGTCGTGGTAGAGCTCATCATCGTCCGGCTCGGGATCGGAGCGGCCGAAGAGCCCGCTGAACAGCCCGCCGCCGCGGCGCTGCGCCGCCTCGGGGGCGCTCAT
>SLDI01000268.1:0-4495 GCA_007125385.1 Phycisphaeraceae bacterium
AGCAGGCAGCGGCAGCGTCAAGCTCGGGCCCCCGATCGCCCGCATCCTGGGCCATGGCGTGTTGCACGCCGACGCAGCAGCATCAATCCGGCGGCGAGCAAACCGGCGGTGCCCGGCTCGGGGATGGCGGGGTGTTCATCCACCGCGAGGGTCTATCGGCCTCGCCCGCCGCGGGTTATGATGACTGATCTGCTGCGGCACTTCTCATCTCGGAGGACATCATGGCCCCGGCGATTCGCGGTCCCATCCTGCTCGGCCAGCCCTCGCCCTCGCTGCGGTGGATGCGGCGTATGGACCGGCCCGAGTTGGCCGCCCACCTCCAGCGTCTGCGCGAGGAGGCAGGGCATGTTGAGCGGCGCATAAGCCGGCTGCAACGCCACCGGGAGCAGGCGGGTGAGTCGCGCCGGGCGGCCCGGTTTACGCGGCTGGTCGAGTTGCACGATCGCCTCTTGGCGCTGATCCAGGAAGGACGTCGACTGTACCGGGTGCAGGGCTGATCGGGTACGCGACCCGAGACGGGAGCAGGGCCATGGTGCACAGCCACTCTCGATGAGCCGGCGGGCCGATGGCGTCGTCTGCCGCATCGTCATTAACCTTCAGCCGCACGAGCAGCGGCGTTTCGTCGTCGCGGACCATGGCCGCCCCGCCTACCGCGTCGGCACCGTCGATGCCGCGGGTGGCCGGCAGTGGGTCGACATCGCCGGCGACATGTTTGGCTTGGGCGACGGCCGAGTCCCGGCCTACGTCCAGGCCCACGCCCTGCACCGGCTGTGCGAGCGCATGGAACTGGACACCGACGGCGACATCGCTAACGTGATGATCATCCGGGCCTGCCTCGCCCGCCACGTGGTCCAGCGCGAGGACCACAAGTGCTGGCTAGCCGTCGGCGGCCCGGACGGCCACCGCTTCGGCTACCTGGTCGCCTCGCCGCAGGACGGGGTGGTGCTGATCCGCACGTTCACGTTCCTGACCGCCTCCAACGCCCCCGAGGCCCGCAAGCTGCGCCACCTGCTGTATGAGCCGGCTACGACTACCGCCGCCTGCGCCTGGACGAATTGAGCACCTACCTGCTCGGCGAGGTGCCGGACGACCCGAAGCTGCGGCGAATCTTCGCCAAGTCGCGGTGTGGGCATCTGCTGGAGTTGGGGGAGAACAGTTGAGGCGGCACCATTCAACTGTCGCTCAGCCCGTATCATCGCCTGCGAGATGACTCCCATCAGACCAGCTTGTGCCGAATGAGCTTGAGCTTGGCGTCTCGGTGGTTCAGGAGAATCAGGCCCGTATACCTTTGTGGATACGTTCAAGTGGCGATCAGGTTGAACAGCGCGCCGGAGGTCACCGCGCAGAGGAAGGCGAAGGCGGCGTACGCCACCAGCAGCTTCGTCCGAAAGATCGCCGAGAGCAGCGCCAGCGACGGCAGCGACACGCCCGGCCCCACGAGCAGGTAGGCCAGCGTCGCGCCGGGACCCATGCCCAGGTCCACCAGCGCGGCGGCGGTGGGCACCTCGGTGTAGGTGCACATGTAGAGGACGGACGCTGCCGCCGAGGCGAGCACCACGCTCAGCACACCGTCGCCGCCGACCCATGAGGCGATCCACTCTGCGGGGACCAGCGCCCGGATCAGTCCGCCGAGCACAACCGCCAGCAGCAGGTAGCCGTTCATCTGCAGGAACAGCCGGCCGCTGCTGCCCAGCACCCGCGCCCAGCGCGAGGATGATGCGGATGCGGCCGAGCCATCCAGCGAAGACTGCGAAGCGGTGCAGTTGGTGGTTGTCGAGGGCTCGTCGAGGCGAAGCAGCGAAGCGGGCCCACCATTGCGCCGTGCCCACCAGCCGAAGAGCGTGGCGGCGAGCATGGCGATCGCGAACGTGCCGACGACGCGGGCGATGGCCAGTTCCGCGCCGAGGGCCCCACCGGTAATCAGCACGGCCGGGAGATTGATCATCGGTGCGGCGATCACGAACGCCATCGCCGGTCCTAGTGTACGCCGCCACAAATGATATTCTTTAACGGTCGATCTTGCCGATCAACAGGTATGCGTCGAGCCACCGCCATTTCGTTGACCGAAGCCGAACGCCGCAACCTTGAGCAGCTCAGCCGCGGCCGACGCGTCGCGGTGCGCCTGGCCGAACGCGCCAAGATCGTGCTGCTGGCCGACGACGGCTTCGAGAACCAGCAGATCGCCGCGAAGCTGGGCATCTCATGCCCCAAGGCCAGGCGGTGGCGTGATCGCTACGCCGAGCTTGGCTTGGCGGGAATCGAGAAAGACGCGCCGCGGCCCGGCCGGCGTCGCACCATCGACGACGAGCAACGCGCCGCCATCGTTCGCAAGACGCTGCATGAAACGCCCGAAGGCCAGACGCACTGGAGTCGATCCACGATGGCCAACGTCAGCGGCGTCAGCGACTCGAGCGTCGGGCGCATCTGGCGTGAGCATGGCCTCAAGCCACACCTCGTCGAGACATTCAAGCTGTCCAACGATCCGCAGTTCGTGGAGAAACTCAAAGACATCGTCGGCTTGTATGTATCGCCGCCCGAACACGCCGTCGTGCTGTCATGCGACGAAAAGAGCCAAATTCAGGCGTTGGATCGCACGCAGCCGGGCCTGCCGATGAAGCCTGGGCGGTGTGGCACGATGACGCACGACTACAAGCGCAACGGCACGACGTCCCTGTTCGCGGCGATGAACGTGCTCGACGGCACGATCCTGAGCACGTGCATGCCACGGCATCGACATCAGGAATGGCTCAAGTTCCTGAAGTTGATCGATTCGAAGGTGGACCCGGACAAGGCGGTGCACGTGATCTGCGACAACTACGCGACGCACAAGCACCCGAAGGTGCAAACGTGGCATCGACGCCATCCGCGCTTCCATTTTCACTTCACGCCGACGGGTGCCTCGTGGCTGAACATGGTCGAGCGCTTCTTTCGCGATCTGAGTGAGAAGGCGCTCAAGCGAGGCAGCTTCTACAACGTGGACGATCTCGTCGGTGCCATCGACGAGTACATCAACCAGTACAACGAGGCGCCCAAGCCGTTCGTCTGGACGGCGTCGGCGACGGACATCCTGGCCAAGGTCAAGCGAGCGCGGACGGCGCTGAATACGGCATAGACTGTTTGGCGGGGACCACTGGCCCAAATCACGCCGCCTCACGCGCATAATGATTCAACAGCCCACCGAGCAGCCTCGTCCGCCGCACCGGCCCAATCGATCCGGCCACCGCTTCCTCGGGTCCGTCCCGATTGTTCAGCGGCACGTTGCCGAGCGACTGGTGCGGCCGCATCGTGTTGTGGTACCGCGCGTACGTCTGCACCACGTGGTCGACCTGCCGCAAGCTGAAGCAGTAAAAGGCGTTGAGGCACTCACGCTTCAGGCTGCCAATCCAGGATTCCGCGAACGAGTTCGCGATTGGCGACTGGACCGGTGTCTTCACGATCCGCTCACCGCTGACGCGGCGGAAGTGCCCGTCGAAGGCCTCCGTGAACTTGCTGTCATGGTCCCGGATCAGGAAGCGCAGTTCCAGCCCCTCGTCCTCGGCCCACATCGTCACGTTCCGCGCCTGCTGCTGGATCCAGTCGGCGTCCGGGTGGTACGCGCTCGACGACACGAACACCTTCCGGCTGCCCAAGTGGATGAACAGCAGGACGTAGGCCCAATGCCTGCCCGTCGGCGTCCAGACCGATTTGCAGAAGAAGTCCGTGGCCATCATGCAGTCCAGGTGGGCCGCCAGGAACTTCCGCCATGTCGTCTCCACACCCTTGGGCGCGTGCCGGTCCGGATCCGGCAGCACGCCCTCGGCCTCGAGCACCCGACGCACGCTCCCGCGGCTGGGCGTGAGCGCCAGCTTGCGCAGCTCGCCCACGATCCGACGCACGCCCCAGCCCATGATGAACCACCACCTGCCCGCATCGGAACTCACCCCCGCCCAGCGTCGCACCGAGGCGGCCCGACTGTTCGCCCGGGCTGTGCTGCGTCGGCTCAAGCAGGCCCGCCGGGCCGGGCGGCGCTGGCCGAGGAAGTTGCCCACAATCGCCAGGATGGCCTTGAGGTGTCCGCCGAAATGAGCCTTCATGTGTCTCACGGGCGTGCGGGTGAACGCCGCGGGGCCGCAAAAAATGCCGCGGAGGTGGGTAGAATTGCATCTGCGACCCCGCCTCACTCTCGCAGCGTCGGCCCCGACCACGGACACCATCAACAGCAAAGACACGACCAACCGGCTTACCGCACCACACGATCACGCGCTCTCGCACGAGCGCGGTCCGCGTCCCCCGACGTGCGTGCTTGTAAACGCATCAACACCCTCGAAGACCGGGTCGAGCCGGTGGCGGACCTTGGTCAACGCCTTGGCGACCTTGTCGAACGGCCGCCGGCTGTAGAGGTCGCTCAGCTCATCCTGGCGAACCGGCTGGCCGTGCGAGAGAAAGACGCCCGCGATCTCGCCATCGGCCGCCTGGCGTACCACTTGGGTCGCCGTCTTGCGCAGGTGCTTGAAGG
>SLDI01000742.1:0-4480 GCA_007125385.1 Phycisphaeraceae bacterium
AGCCAGTCGATGGCGGCGATGGTGGTGTCGCCGAGCAGGGGCGAGCCGCCGAGGAACTGGTAAGGCCCGAGTGTGACGACGGCGAGCAGGAGGATGAAGCCGTAGGTCGTGCGCAGGGCCGAGTCGGTGGAGCTGGCGTAGCTGGAGATGAGCAGGCCCAGGGTGGTGTACATGAGCGCGAGCATGACGAGCACGAGGTACATGCGCAGGATTTGGCCGGCCCCGACACCGCCCATGGCGAGGCAGGCGGCGGCGATGGGAAGGGTGAGGGCGATCAGCAGCAGGACGTACCCCATGGACCCGGCGAGCTTGCCGAGGAAGATGGCCGGGCCGGACATGGGCGAGTTCAGCAGCAGGGCGAGCGTGCCGCGCTGTTTCTCGAGGACGATGCTGGTGGCGGGGAAGACGGGGGCGAGAAGGATGAGCCCGACCATGAGCCCGTAGCCGAAGACCCGCAGGACCTGCATGGCCTGCTCCTGGGAGAAGTCGACGTAGGCTTCGCTGGGCCAGCGGACGGTGACGAGCGCGGCGAGGGCGGCGACGAGCAGAACCATGAGGGTCAGCGCCCGTCGGGTGCGCAGCAGGCCGATGAGCTCGCGTTGGATGATGGGGTTGTTCATTTGAATGCAGAATTCAGAATGCAGAATTCAGAATCAGGAAGGCAGTAGCGGATTTGCCGGCGTGGATTGTCTTGCGCACTTTTGAATTCTGAATTTCTAATTTTTAATTCCTTCCGCTCCCGCCGACGCCGGCTCACTCATGCCCGCGGCCTCGCCGGGCCGGGCGCCGCTGCCGCCTTTCATGTCGCGGGTGACGCTGAGGAAGGCGTCCTCGAGGTCCAGGGGGACTTCGTGGAACTGCGTGACGCGCAGCGATGAGCTGGCGAGCAGGGCCAGCAGATCGGCGAGCTTGGCGTCGTCGGCCTTGGTCTCGAAGCGGATCTGGGCCTCGGCCGGCGAGGGGGTGATCGTCGCGTCGGGCTCGAGGTTGTCCTTGAGGAGCCCGGCGACGCGGTCGAGCTGCTCGGCGTCGTTGAGCACGACCTCCATGATGCGGCGCTGGTTGATCTGCTTCATGATGTCCGCGAGCGAGCCGGCGGCGCGGAGCTTGCCCTGGATGATGATGGCCACGCTGTCGCAGATGCGCGACAGCTCGGGGAGGATGTGGCTGGTGACGATCAGGGTCTTGCCCATCTTCGCCAGGCGCAGCAGGATCTGGCGCATCTCGATGCGGGCCTGCGGGTCCAGGCCGTTGGCGGGCTCGTCGAGGATGAGCACCTCGGGGTCGTGCAGGAGGGTGCGGGCGATGCCGACGCGCTGCTTCATGCCGTGGGAGAGGGCGTCGACGAAGCGGTCCTTCATGTAGGTCGAGCCGGTGAGCTCGAGGCATTGGTCGATGCGCTGGGCGCGTTCCTTGCGGGGGATCTTGAAGGCGGCGCCGAAGAAGTCGAGGTACTCGTGGACGCGCATGTTGTCGTACGAGCCGAAGACGTCGGGCATGTAGCCGACGAGGCGTTTGATCTGTCGTGAGTCGGCGACGCAGTCGGCGCCGGCGATGGTGGCCTTGCCGGAGGTCGGCCGGGCGAGTCCGACGAGGATCTTGATGGTGGTGGTCTTGCCGGCGCCGTTGGGGCCGATGAAGCCGAGGATCTCGCCGCGGTTGACGCTGATGTTCAGGGCGTCGAGGGCGACGAAATCGCCGTACTTCTTGGTGAGGTCCTGTGTGTGGACGACGGGGGAGTCGGTCATGGCGGTTACCTGGGCGGTTGTGGTGATCGTGGTGTCTCGCGAAGCCGCAAGCGGCGGGTGTCACTCCTGCGGCATGTGGCCTGTCACTTCCAGGCCAAAGTGGCGCAGCGACCAGCTCGGGCCGGCGGCCTGGGTGGTCTCGAGGCGTTCGATTTGCAGGCCGAGGACGATGTTGCCCTGCTCGTCGAGGGGGGGCAGGTCGTCGGCGTCGAGGTCGATGCGCGTGCGGCCGGTGAGGTTGTCGCGGGTGGCGACGGTGCGCACCTCGCGGCCGTCGTAGACGAGGATGTGGCATCGCCAGCCGGGGCCGTTGAGGTCCAGTTGCACGGTGGCGCCGTCCAGGGCGATGTCGCGCAAGGCGTGGGGGAGGTTGAAGCCCAGGAGGAATCGCTCGGGTCGATCCAGCGGCCGGATCCAGTCGCGGGTGCGCGCGTCGAAGACCGCGGAGCCGTAGTCGCCGGGCCCGTCGCGGTAGGGGTCCATGGCCAGCAGCGGGGCGGGGACGTGGACGCGTTGGCCGGGCGCGGGCGTCTCCAGGTGGACGGGGAGCAGGAGCAGGCCGTCGCTGTGCCGCTCGGCGTCGAGCTCCAGCTCGACGGCCGGGTCGACGTCGCGCGCCCAGGCCAGCAGCGTCAGCCGCTCGGGGAAGTGCGGGTTGGCGAAGAGCCGGCGGTAGACGGCCTGGCGGCTGATCTGGCTCTGGCTGAGCAGGGCGCCGAGGATGAAGTCGTCGCCGGCGAGGCGCTGGTCCGGCCCGGCGGTGAAGCTCGGGCCGTCAGCGCCGGCGGCGAGCTGGGCGCCGACGTGAGCGTCGCGGGAGGCGAGCACGGCGTCGGCGAGGTCGCGGCCGAGCGCGTCGCCGGGCAAATGGAGGCGGCCTTCCAGGCCCCGCTCGGTCAGGCGGGCGCGGGCGTGGGCGACGTGGTCCAGGGCGGAGGTGTGCTTGAGGTGGAAGGCGCGGATGGCGTTGGCGGGCAGCTCGAGCCGGCGGAAGGCCCAGCGGTGCTCGCCGTGCCAGAGCATGCGCAGGGTGTCGGTGGTGCGATCGGCGTGCTCGGGCCAGGCGATGGCGTTGCCGCCGCCGGCGATGTCCGCCGAGACGGAGCCGGCGGCGTAGATGCCCAGCAGCGAGTCGGCCGAGGCGTAAGTCTGGTCCTCGGAGGCCTGGATCAGGTGGGCGGCGGCGAGGGTGTTGGTCTTGTCGCCGCGCTGGCGCTCACCCAGCCCGTAGAGCGTGCCGGCGGCGAGGACGGCGGCGGCGACCCCGACGGCGCCGATCCACTCCAGGCGGTTGACGCGTGCCAGAGCCAGGCCCGCCAGGAGCAGGGCCAGCGTGAACGTCGCGAGCACCGCGATGACGGGCATGCGCGGGAGGATGGTGTGGCCGACCTGCTCGGGCAGGTAGCGGTCGAACGCGGCGGTGGGGGCCTCGGCCTGCTGGTTGAGCGTGGCGGGGTGCTGGAAGAACCAGCCCAAGTCCCGCGCGTGCGGCGGAAGCGTCGCCGGTTCCACAAAGTCGGTGTGCACGGTCACCCGATCCTCGGTGGGCAGGAAGGCCGCAAGGTCGATGGTGGTGATGAGCACCTGGCCCTGCCCGAAGCGGCGGCGGAGGGTCACCGGGAAGCCGTCGACCTCGTGCAGCACGTCGAAGCCGTCGGTCAGGACGCGGAGCATCTCCAGGCCGTAGTCGAGCTCGAAGCGCTGGTCGTCGCCGCCGTGTCGCAGCAGGGCGATGTCGTAAAAGCGGACGCGGTCGACGAGGGTGATGTCAACGGCGTCGCCGAGGATCTGGCGGGCGATGTCGATGTCGAGCTGCTGGAGATTGAGCCAGAGTCGGCCGCCGTGCAGCGTCCAGTCGCGCAGGGCGTTGATCTGAGCCGGGTCGAGCTGGGTGTCGCGGCCGGCGAGGACCAGGGAGTCCAGGGCGTCGAGGCCCTGGTGGAATCGCGGCAGGCTGGAGGGGCGGAGGTAGGCCAGGGCGCGTTCGTGGCCCAGGGCTTCGCGGTGGGCGCGAGCGAGTGCGGAGGCGTGATCGGAGGGGCGGTCCGAGCCGACGATGGCGGTCTCGAAGCGGTGGTCGCGGCCCATGAGCAGGCCATCGGTGGGCGTGGTGCGGCGTTCGCCGCGCGCTGTGGGCTGGATGAGCCAGCTCTGGACGGCGATGCCCTCGCGGTCGCCCGGGCTCGACTCGCCCAGCGGCATGATGGGTGTGCGCAGTTGTCGCGCCGCACGCGGGGGGAGCCAGAGCTCGGAGATGAACTGGACGTTGGTGCGAGGCTCGACGGTGACGACGAGCTGACCGTGGAACTCGCTGTCCGTGGGGTTGGTGGCGCGGGCGCCGACGAAACCCCAGGCGTGAGGCTTGTAGAACCCGGCGCCGCTCATCACGCCGCTGCGGTCGAGGCTGATATGCTCGAGGCTTGCGGCCGCGGCGTGGGCGGCCGGCGCGGTGAGCAGCGCCAGGCAGGCGAGCAGCGCGGCGAAGGGCCGAGGGGGTCGGTGGGCGGGGAACTTGAACACAGCCAGGGCTCCGAAGACGTTGCCAGGCACGAGCCGGGGGCACCTAAGTGACTGCCGATCATACCCCAAAGCGAGGCCGTTGTGCAGGTGGGGCAGGTGCCACGAGCGGCGGCTTTTGCGCAGACGCCGACCCGGGCTCGCGGGCGGGGGCGTGGTCGGCGGTGTCAGGGGGCGAGCAGGAAGCGTGCGAGGCTCAGCAGGGTGCCCAGAGC
>SLDI01000596.1:0-4467 GCA_007125385.1 Phycisphaeraceae bacterium
CGGCTCGACGCCCGAAAAGTTCTACATGCGCCTCGTCACCGACGTGCGCTACCGCGCCATCCCCTGGGACCGCACGCACATCTGGATCGTCGACGAACGCCGCGTGCCCGAAGACGACGAGCGCAGCAACTGGAAGATGATTCGCGAGACGCTGGCCGACCACGTCCCGCTGCGCAAGCGGCAGAAGCACCCGATGCCCGTGATGCAGGACAAGCCCGCGGCCGCGTACGAGAAGGAGATGCGCGAGGTCTTTGAGCTCAAGGACGAGATTCCGCGGCTGGACTTCGTGCTGCTGGGCATGGGCGACGACGGGCATACGGCCAGCCTCTTCCCGCACTCGCACGCCCTGCGCGTCAACGATGCGTGCGTGGCGGTGAACGAGGGCCACCACGTCACCCCTCCGCCGCGGGTGACGATGACGTATTGCCTGCTCAACGCCGCGCGCGAGCTGGCGGTGCTGGTCACGGGCAGCAAGAAGGCGGCGACGATCCGGCAGATCGAGACCGAGTGCAACGGCCGATGCGAGGTGCTGGACCTGCCGATCCTGGGCGTGTGCCCGATTGACGGCGAGTTGACGTGGTACCTCGACGCCGAGGCCGCGGGGCAGGCCGGGGATTGAGCTTCCGCGGACCCCGAGGCTTGCGCCAAACGACGCGAAGACCGGGCGATCCACGGTGTAATTGCCGCGGCCACGGGGCCTTGCGTCATCTGCAGGATCACCGAACGGACCGCGGCTCCCATTCGTCCCAATGGATGAAAGGGTTCGCATGATGCAGCAGATTCGCTACTGGCCAATGTGTCTCGTGTTGGGGGCCGGCCTCGGGGCATCGATCGGGTACGTGCTGGCGCGGCAGTTGCCGTCGGAGCCGGTCGCCGCGGCGTTGGCGGTAGGCGTCGTGCTCGCCGCCCCACTGGTGTGGATGATGAGCCGGGCGCTGTGGCGGCGGTTGACGATGCTGGACAAGCCCTGGGCTGACCGTCATCCGGCGCTGGTCGCGGCCGTGCTCGCCGCCACCGCCGCGGGCACCGGCGTGGCGCTGGGGGGTTCATCGGACGCGTTAACCGCCATCTGGCTGCGCGTGCTCGGGCTGGTCGTCGTGTCGGCGATGGGCATCACCGCCCTGGCGGTCGCCGCCCTGGCGTGGAAGATCGAGCACCAGTTCCACGGCCGGCTCTACCTGACGCGGCGCGAGGGGCTGATTTTCATCGAAGGCGACGACGAGCCGGATGCCGCCCACGAGTGAGCGCGCTTGGGCCACGATCCACGGCTCACGACGCGCTCGCCACGCCGGCGTCCATCGCGACGACAACCTGATCGAGCGCCGGCTTGATCTGCCCGGCCCAGTCGAGTTGATGCGGCAGCAGGTCGTGACGGCTCGCCAGCGCCGCCGCGACGCCCGCGGCCTGGCCCATGGCGACCGCGTTGCCCGTGACGCGATAGCTGCTGTGGGCGAGGAAGTCGCCGCTGATGCAGCGGCCCGCCAGCAGCAGGCCGTCGACGTCGCGCGCGATTAGCGCCCGGTACGGGATGTCGTAAGGCTGGCTCTTGACCGGGGCCGGCTCGACGGCGTGTGTGCCCGACGCGGCCGGGTCCGTCACGTGTACGTCGATGGGGAAGGTGACGCGGCAGACCGCGTCGTCATGGCGGCGACCCTCGCGCAGGTCATCCTGCGTGACCACGTAGCGCCCGCGCACGCGGCGACCTTCGCGGACGCCGATCTGCTCCGCGGTGGCGACCAGCCGCGCGCCCGTCCAGACGCCGCCGAGGCTGCGCAGGGCGTCGATGATGGTGTGCAGCTCCGCGCGTGCCGCCAACGTCGCATCGGTCAGGTCCTGAGCGCTCAAGCCGCTTCGCCCGTAGACGTGGTTGGCCATGAAGCCGAACAGGTCGTCGCGTATGGGAAAGAGGGTCGGATCGCTGTAGGAGGGCGACACGCCCGCCCGCGTCATCTCCTGGCGCAGCGCGTCCTTGGCGGCGCGAACGCTCACGCCGTCGCCGCGGCAGAGTTGCCGGGCGTTGAGCTGGCGGTAATTCACGCCTGTCAGCAGCGCCATCAGCGTCATCGGCTGCGTCTGGCCGGTCTTCTCGCGGCCGAGGTCATAGCCGCAGCCCGCCTGGGCGGCGAGGTCGCCGTCGCCCGTGCAGTCGACGAACACCGACCCGGCGAACGCCTCGCGGCCGGTCTTGCTCTCGGTCACCAGCACGGCCAGGCGGTTGCGCTGATCGCGTGCGGCCGCGACGACGCGCGTGTGCAGGCGCACGCGGACGCCGGCGCCCAAGCAAAGGCGCTCGAGCAGGTGCTTCATCACCTCGGTGTCGTAGGCGTTGGACTGGTTGCGCGCCCCCGCGGCGTCGAGGCCGGCGAGGATCCGGCTCATCACGCCGGGCTTGTTGTCCTTGTCGAGGATCCAGCTCAGGAGCCCGGCGGTCCAGATTCCGCCCAGGCAGCCGTGCGTCTCGATCAGCCGCACGCGCGCCCCGGCGTGCGCGGCGGCAAGCGCCGCCGCCACCCCCGCCGGGCCGCCGCCGGCCACCACCACGTCGGCGCGATCCACCACCGGCGTCGGCCGCGCGGCTTCGGTGATCTGCTCGGCCATGCCGGGGCCTCCGTTGACACAAGCGCAACCGCGGACCGCTCCCGGGCCCGAGGCGGGCTCACACCTCCACGGGCTTGAGCCACGGCATCATCGCCCGCAGCTCCTTGCCCACCTCCTCGATCGGGTGGTCGTGGTTCTCCTGCCGCGCCTGCTTGAACCACTTGAAGCCCTGCTGGTAATCGTCGCGGAACGCCTTGGCGAACTTGCCCGACTGAATGTCCGCCAGCGCCTGGCGCATCGCCTGCCTGACCTCGTCGGTGACGATCTTCGGCCCGGTGTGGTAGTCGCCGAACTCGGCGGTGTTGCTGATGGAGTAGCGCATGTAGCGCAGCCCGCCGCGGATGATCAGATCGATGATGAGCTTGAGCTCGTGGCAGACCTCGAAGTAGGCGAGCTCCGGCGGATAGCCCGCTTCGGTGAGCGTCTCGTAGCCGGCCTTGATCAGCTCGCTGAGGCCGCCGCAGAGCACGGTCTGCTCGCCGAAGAGGTCGGTCTCGCACTCGTCCTTGAAGGTGGTCTTGAGGATGCCGGCCCGGCCGCCGCCGACGCCGATCGCCCACGCCATGGCGATGTCGAAGGCCTTGCCGGTGGCGTCCTGCTCGATCGCCAGCAGGCAGGGCACGCCCCCGCCGCGCTCGAACTCGCTGCGCACCGTGTGGCCCGGGCCCTTGGGCGCGACCATCACCACGTCGACGTTCTCCGGCGGCTGAATCGTCTTGAAGTGGACGTTGAACCCGTGCGTCGCCCCCAAGGCGGCGCCGGGCTTCAAGTTCGGCTTGATCTGCTTCTCCCAGACCTCCGGCTGAACCTCGTCGGGCAGGGTGATGACCACGAGATCCGCCTGTTTGACCGCGTCGTCCACCGGCAGGGGGTCGAAGCCGTGCTCGATCGCCAGCTTGCCGTTGGCGGAGTCGCGGCGGTTGGCGACGATGACGTTGAGCCCGGACTCGCGCATGTTCTGGGCGTGGGCGTGGCCCTGGCTTCCGTAGCCGAGCACCGCCACGGTCCTGCCCGCCAGCGCGTCGAGTGAGCCGTCCTTCTCGTATAATGTCTCGATGGCCATCTGATCGTATCTCCGGTGATGGTGCGAATCGCAGAGGGTAGCAGGGGGGGCGAGGGGCCGCAAAGGCGAGCCGGACGAACACCACCAGTACCCATCCGCCCGCCATCGGCCCGCGGCGTTCTCCTTTACGGGGTGTTCCTCCGGCACGGCTTGGTCGGTATGATCATCGCATGCCCGAAGTCCACTTCCGCAATGTCGATTTGGAAGTCACGTCGCGAGCCCGGCTGGACCGGCTCGTCGAAGCATTTCCGGACCGGGCGTATCTGCTGTCGCAGTGGCAGAAGCAGGGCGTCCACCACGCAGCATTCGAAATGGACGATAGGGCGGCGGATCCGGAAGAGCTTGTCCGTGTTTTCTGTGACTTGGTCGAGTCTTTGCCCGACGATGCCCGGCAGGTGTGGGACGCCTGCTCGGACCGTGTGGCGGACATCGGCATCCACAGTGGTGATGTGGGCAATTACTACGCGTCAAAGCTGCAACCGGCCACGTTGGCCCGATTGGCAGAGCTCGGCATCGGGGTGGCGGTATCGGTCTATCCACTGTTCAACGACGAGTAGGGCGGGGGGATGCGTCGATTGCAGCGCCCACGGCGATCCGACGACGTGGCCCCAGGGCGCCACACAGCATCGTGCAGCGTGTCGTGTCCTGAACCTCGCGGGGCGCGCACACAGCACCTTTCGCGATGCCGTGTGGCACCTCAAGTTCACCCGCTGTTGAAGCGCACGCGATGTCGGTGACGAAGGTGGTTCGTAAGCACCCTCCCCCAACCCCTCCCGGCGGGGGGGGGTCTGAGCTACGGCCGGCGC
>SLDI01000209.1:0-4462 GCA_007125385.1 Phycisphaeraceae bacterium
CGCACGCTCTTCAAGACCACTGCACCGGCTTGCCCTCCCGCGGTCTGGAACGGCTTCACGACCTTCGACGCAGACGACTATATCGACCAGGCTTTTGCCGTCATCCGCGACCTGATGGGCCGGATGGCTGCGTGCGAGCAGCCGCATCGGATCCTGGCTGTTGTGCCGACTTGTCAGCGCGCAACCGTGATTGGTCTCGATGCCGGGGGGCGTCCGCGGACGCCGGCTCTGTGCTGGCACGATGCCTCTGTAGACGAGGCGGTGGCTTCTTTGGTCAACGAGGTCCCGGGCGACCGCTACCGGGCGATGACCGGCATGCCGCCGATGTTCGTGCTGTCGCTGTTCAAGATCCTTGCATTGCGCACGCGGGCACCCGTCGAAGCGGCGGGCGCACGGCGTTTCGCGTTGCTGCATGACCTTTTCCTGTCGCGCCTTGGAGCCGAAGGATTCTGCTGCGATCCGTCCAACGCAGCGGCGATGGGGTTGTACGACCTAAGGGGCGGCCGATGGAGCGACGATCTCCTGGAAACGGCCGGCCTGACCGCGGACATGCTGCCGATGGTGGTGGAGGCGGGGACGGCCGTGGGACGGGTGTCGGCCGAGGCAGCCAGGCAGTCGGGGCTGCCGGTCGGTATCCCTCTGTTCGTGGGCTCGGGGGACCAGGCCTGTGCAACGCTTGCGTCCGGTGCGCTCGGTCCGGGGCGCATCACGGCCTGCCTGGGGACGGCGGGAGTCTTCAATCAGCCGGTGGCCGAACCCGTGACCCATGCGGATGACCCCTGGTTTTGCCTGCCGCACGCTGTTCCCGGCCTGTTCGTGCGCGAGGGCATCGTGCCATCCGTGGGATCGGCGTTCGAATGGATCGTGCGCGTGACGGGCCTCGGGGACGTGAGCGCTCTCGATGCCGAGGCTCGCCAGTCTTCACCCGGCGCGAACGGGCTGCGCTTCATGCCGTTCATCAGTGGAATCGGGACGCCGGATTACGTGGCCTCCGTGGGTGGTTCCTTCCAGGAGATCCGTGCTACGCACTCCCGGGCGGATCTCGTGCGCGCCGTCGTCGAGGGGGTCGCCTGCGAGACACGGCGCGTACTGGACGTGCTGGACCGGGCGCAGTCCGCGGAGGTCGTACTCTCCGGGAACGTATGCCGCAGCCGGGTCTTCATGGAGACGCTAGCCGGGTTGGCCGATGGACGTCTGTTCGCTGCGGACGAGGCCGATCTGACCCTGCGGGGCGCGGCGCTCATCGCGGCCACCGGACTGGGTCGGTTTGCGTCGTTGGCCGAGGCCGCCGTATACAGCGGCCGGCAGATGAGCCCAGCGGGGTACCCGGCAACCCGCGATCGGATCGGGCGGGTCTTCACCGACTACGGGACCCGCGTCGCGAGGATTCTTCACGGGGCTGAGGCCGAGCCGGCGCTGGTCGAACACCTGGGATTCCCGCGCAGTACCCGCCGCAAGGTGGACGAGATGATCCGCAAGTCGCTGAAACTTGGGGGTGTGGCCTTCTATTGCTACCGGCTCGACGGCACGGTCACCTACATGGATCGGGCGGCGCTGCGCATCATCGACCTTGAGCAACGCTATCCGGATCCGTCGGCGGTCGTGGGGCTCAATATGCGCGACCTGATCTCGTATCTGCGGCCGGAAGGCGAACTGCGGCAGCGGATTCTCTCTGCGGGCGAGGCAACGACGTGCGAATATCATTTCCGCACCCTCACGGGCCATGATCGCTGGACCCTCCACGACTCCTTCCTGGACAGTGACCCGGAAACCGGGGAACCGATGATCCACGCGATGGTTCAGGACATCACCGAGAAGAAGCGGGCGGCGCTGGAGGTCGAGCAGTCGCGCGCACGCCTCCGGGAGTTGGCGCGACGCCTCGTGGAGGTTCGCGAGCGGGAGCGGGCGCAGATTGCCAAGACCATTCACGACGACATAGGACAGTGGCTAGTCGCGCTGCGCCTGCAGCTGCAAGCGCTGGCCCGCCCGGGTGTCGCGAACGATGATCCTGCCGCCCGCGTTTCGGACATCGACGCCGCGTTGGGCCGCACGATCGGGCAGGTGAAGACCCTCCTGTGTAGGTTGCGCCCGGCTGTGCTCGACGAACTGGGGCTGGTTGCCGCCATGCGGCACGAACTTCAGAGCGTCGGCGTCGACACGGGGTTCAACGTGTCGATGACAGTGGAAGGCACGGCGGAAGGCACGGAGGACAGGTGCGCCGATCCGTGGCTGGAAAACGCGTTGTTCCGTATTTTTCTGGAAGCGACGGTCAATGCCGTCCGCCACTCCGGCGGATCCTGCATCGACGCGAAGCTGTCCGTGGCAGCAGATACCATCGAACTGATCATCGCGGACGACGGTGTCGGCCTGCCGAGCGACGCCGCGGCACGATCGCAGGCGTTCGGCCTGTTGGAGATCGAGGAATGTGCCCTGGGTCTCAACGGTGAGTGTTTGTTCGAGTCCAACTCTCCGCACGGGACCATCGTCCGGATTCGCGTGCCGCGACACCCGCATCCGGGGTCAACATAACGACGCATACCGGGGGGCGTGGGGTCGGGCCAAGGCAACCTATTGATAAATTGATATTCACGGGGGGTTGATCGGCCGCGTGTTCCGGCGTGACACTAGATCGGTGCCTTTCGGCCTTTCTGCGTCCGGAGCTGCCCATGGGTCTCGTCGATGCCGGACCGATCCTGCTTGCGCTGATGCTTGGTGTGCTGCTGGCCGCCATCGTGGCGTGGTTTGTCGCTGGCCTGTACCAGCGCCGCATGGTCGCCCTGATGCGGGCCGGACCGGCGCCCGACGAGCGCCATGTGGTGGGGGAACCGCCGGCAGTCGCGGCTCCGTCGCGGCCGCCCCCGGTGCTCGACGCCAAGGCCAACCGGCGCCAGATGGGTCGCCAGCTCCTGGCCTGGAGCCTGCTCTGTCTGATCATCGGTCTCACGCATTCGTGGCTGGCGCTACGGTTCGTCTATACCGGCGACGGATTCTCGGCAACCCGCCTGCTGGTTCTGGGGCTGGTGTACGCCTGGCCGATGGTGATGGCTTGGGGACTGTTGCGGCGCTGGCACTGGGGCCGCGTGGTGCTCGGCGTGGGCGTCTACATGGTCGCGATGGCGGGCGTGGTGATGCTCGCCTCGGACGACGATCAGACGCTGGCGGGCGTCGCAGCCTGGCTGGGGGGCGTCGTCGCGATTCCGGTGGTGATCACACTGCTGATCGGCGCGAGCGGGCGCATCCGTGCGGTGGCGCCGTACCTGCTGCCGGTGTTCGTGCTGCTGGCCGCGTCGTCGGTCTACGCCCTCAACGTACTCGCGGGCGCTGTGGAGTACGAGCCCGATTGGCTTGCGGTGCTTCTGGGCACGCTCGGTGTCTGGGGCACGCTGCTGCTCGTTGTGCTCGCGCCCTGGCTGGTGCTGGCGTGGCCGCTTTATGCGCTGGCGCGCTGGCTGGCCGGGGCCTACCGGCGCAAGCGCTTCTCGGACCTCGGATACCTTTTTGCCGCGTACTGGTTGGTGATCCTCGTCGCCAGCGCGCTGCCCGGGCTGCAGTCGGTCGGCGCGGCTTCGCTGACGCAATTGCTGCCGTGGCTGTGGATTCCACTGGCGGCGGTGGTGCTAAGGGGTTGGCTCGTCCCGCCTGGCAGTCCGCCGCCGACGTTGCTGGTGCTGCGCGTGTTTCAGCAGGATGCGCGGGTGCAGGCGCTCTTCGACCGCGTCGTCGAGCGCTGGCGGCTGAGCGGGAACACAGTGCTGATTGCGGGCACGGACCTGGTCAGCCGCACGCTGGATCCGGACGACCTGTTCGCCTTCATCAACGGCCGGCTTGAAAGCCGCTTCATTGCCGACGAGGCCGGGCTGGACGAACGCCTGCGCGGGTTCGACTTCGACCCGGACCCCGACGGCCGATACCGGGTGAACGAGTGCTACTGCTTCGACAGCACCTGGCAGGCCGCGTTGGCGGCGCTGGTGCGCGAGGCCGACGTGGTACTGATGGACTTGCGGGGGTTTCAACCCAGCAACCTGGGCTGCCGGCACGAACTGGCGGTGCTATCCGGCGCCGACCATCTGCGGCGCGTGGTGCTGCTGCACGACGCGCACACTGCCCGGGCCGTCGCCGAGTCCGACACGGCCGGCGCCCCGGCGGGGCGCTTCGTGTGGATTGAGGCCGGGCGTCTGGACCGCGCCCGCTCGGGCCAGGTGCTTCGGGCGCTGTTCGGTGCGCCGGACACGAGCTGACTCCGCTAGTAATCCATTTTCGGACGTCGTCCGAGCAGGCTTGACACGGAGGCGCGGGTCGGCTCTAGTCGCGGGTGCCTGCATGCACTATGGGCCATTGGCCGGCCGCAAGGAAAGGAAGGCGTTCATGATACTGGTCACAGGTGGAGCGGGATTCATCGGTTCCAACTTCGTTCTGCAATGGTGCCGCAACGGTGACGAGGCGGTGCTGAACCTTGATGCGC
>SLDI01000003.1:0-4462 GCA_007125385.1 Phycisphaeraceae bacterium
ATCATCACGGGCCCGGCGGCGAGCATGTACGTCTGACCAATCAGTGCGACCACGGTCACGCCAACCCCCACCGCGAACGCCCCCAGTGCCGGAACCCGAGCTTGCCTCCCCCGCAGCCTCAGTTGGGCGACCCAAAGTACCAGCGGAGAGACCAGAAGCGATCCAGCCTGGAAAGGAACTGGCGTCCACGCAAACAAAACCGCCAAGGCACCGATAACGCCTGCCACGCGCCAATCAATTCTCACCAGATCACGGAACAGCAACTCGAAGTCGAGGATGGCCAGTGACGCCAGAACCGCGATCGCCAGAGACATGTGAATCAACGCGACCGCTCGGCTAACGCGCCATAACCACCGACGCTTGACGGCGTAGGTGGGATCATCAAACTCGGGCACGCCATTGTCCATCGGCCCACGTTTCCCCGCCCTTCAACTCCCCACAAACTTCGCATAAATCCCCCGCGCCACCGTCGCCTCCTTCGTCCCCTTGACAATCGCCCGCCCGTCCGTGAACAGCGTCAGCTCATACGCCTCGCCGTTGTCCACGATGTCCGCACGCAGCATGAACTTGTTGGCCGTGACGCTGCCATGCTTCTCCAGCCGGCGGGCGATCTCGCCAAAGTCCAGCTTCTGCCCATTCGTCTTGTGCTGAAGCTGCACCGCATTACGCCCGCACAGCGTCGTCGTCGACGAGCCCAGCTTGCCCGCGAGGAACTCGAACTCGCGCTTCTTGCAGCACGTGCACTCGCCCGCGTCGTACGCCCGCGCGACCTTGAACTGCTTGACCACGTTGTGCCACGTGTCCACGTGCAGCAGCGTGCGGTTGACCGCCTCGAAGTTGCCCGTGAGCACCTTCAGCGCCTCGGCCGCCTCGTAGCTCGCGACGATCGACGCCACCGGCCCCAGCACGCCGGCCGTGTCGCACGTCGGGTTCATCCCCGGCGGCGGCGCCTGCTCGAAAATACAACGCACACAAGGCCCCGCCCCGCCACCGCCGCCACCGCCACCCGCCTCGGCCTCCCACGGCGAATCACTTCCGGGGGTGTGCGGCAGCACGGTGAACTGCATCCCCACCGTCCCCACCGCACCGCCATAGACGTAGGGAATCCCCAGCTTCACGGCCGCGTCGTTGACGACGAACCGCGTCTCGAAGTTGTCCAGCCCGTCCACGATCACGTCGCAACCGTCCGCGAGGCGCTCGACGTTCGTGTGATTGAGATCATCCACCACGGCCGTCACGGTCACGTCCGAGTTGATCTCGCCGATCTTCCGCCTGGCCGCCTCAGCCTTGGGGATCGCCTGCTCGACGTCAGGCTCATCGAAGAGCACCTGCCTCTGCAGATTCGTCATCTCGATGAAGTCGCGATCCACGATCACCAGGTGTCCCACGCCCGCCCGCGCCAGCAGGTTCGCCGCGACCGTGCCCAGCGCACCACAGCCGACCACCAGCGCCTTGCTCGCCAGCAACCGCTTCTGCCCGTCGTCGCCGAAGCCGGGGAGCAGCATCTGCCGGTGATATCGATCCAGGTTTTCAGTCATGCCGCGTCCGTATGTACGATGCCTGCGCGTGAGGTCGGCGCTGGCACGGGTTCGCCACGCTCCCGCAGCGACTCAATATGCACTTGGATCGCCTCGCGAATCATTCGCTCGGCCTCCTCGAACGTGTCGCCGCTCGACACGCACCCGGGCAGGTCGGGCACGTATACGCTGTACGTGCCGTCCTCCGCCTTCTCGAATATCACGAGGTAGTCCATCTTCAAAGGTTCTCGCGGTTCAGGCCAGCCTGCTTCAGCACGCTCGCCAAGGTACCCGGACGAATGTCGTTGTTGAGCTTGCCGCCGCCGGGAATCGTTACCGTCCCCGGCTTGGTCGCGTGTCGATAGATCATATGGCTGCCTTGCGTCCGGATGTAGCACCAGCCGTCTGCTTCGATGATCTTCACAACATCGCGATACTTCACCTGATCCCCCTCGCTCGCCCTCACCCACCCGCGATCGCCGGCACGATCGAAAGCTCATCCCCGCCGCTGACCTTCGTCTCCAGGTTCTCCAGAAAACGAATATCCTCATCATTCAAGTACACGTTGATGAACCGGTTGAGCTCATCCTCGCTCTTATAAAGCCGCTGCCCGAACTCCGGGTACTGCGCCTTGATGCTCCCCAGCGCCTCGCCCACGGTCGATGCATCGACCTCAAGCGACTCGTTGTCCCCGACCTGCGGCCGAAGGGCCGTGGGAATCCGTACCGTCACACGCTCTGCCATCACAATCTCTCCTTAATCTGCAAAAACCGGGAAAAACCACAGAGGCACAGATAGCACAAAGAAAGGCAGATGAAAGCAGGCAAAACAAGCACCACCTGTCTCCGTCTTCCTGCCTTCCTGCCCTTCCTGCCTTCCTTATCTGCCTTTATCCGTGTTCATCGGTGGCCACTTCTTCTCTTCTCTGTGTCCTCTGTGCCTCTGTGGTCAAACCCCCACCCGCGCCGCCGCGCGCTCCCGCGCCTCGTCCACCGCGCGCGAGAACTCGTCCATCTTCGCCGCGATCACCGGCGCCTCCGCCAGCCGACCCTGCAACACCTCGATCGACTTGAGCCCGTTGCCCGTCACACACACGCACACCGGCTCGTCGCGCGGAATCCGCCCCGACTGGATCAGCTTCATCGCCGCCGCCAGCGTCGTCCCGCCCGCCGGCTCCGTGAAAATCCCCTCCGTCCGCGCGAGCAACTGCACCGCGTCGAGGATCTCGTCATCGCTCGCCGACGCCGCGTACCCCCCGCTCCTGCCCACCGCGTCGATCACGTAAGGCCCGTCCGCCGGGTTCCCGATCGCGATGCTCTTGGCGATCGTGTCCGGCTTCTGCGGCTTGAAGTCGCTCCTGCCCGCTTGAATCGCCTCCACCACCGGGTTGCAACCCGCCGCCTGCGCCGCGTGCATCCGCGGCTCATTGTCCTCGACCAGCCCCAGCGCGATCAACTCGCGATACGCCTTCCACACCTTCGGCAGAATCGTCCCCCCCGCCACCGGCACCACCGTGTGACGCGGCAGGCGCCAGCCGAGCTGCTCGGCGATCTCGAACCCGTGCGTCTTGGCGCCCTCGGTGTAGTACGGCCGCAGGTTCACGTTCACGATCGCCCACTGGTATTGATCGGCGATCTGCGAGCAGAGGCGGTTGACGTCGTCGTAGTTGCCGCGGATCTTCACGACGCGTGGCGCGAACACCGACGCCCCGACAATTTTGCCCTCCTCCAGGTCGTGGGGGATCATCAGAAACGCCTCGAGCCCCGCCATCGCCGCGTGCGCCGCCACCGAGTGGGCGAGGTTGCCGGTGCTCGCGCAGCCGACCGTTTCGAACCCGAACTCGATCGCCTTGGTGATCGCCACCGCCACCACCCGGTCCTTGTACGAATACGACGGGTAGTTGGCCGAGTCGTCCTTGATGTACAGCTCCTTGACCCCGAGCTCCGCGGCCAGGCGGTCGGCCTTGACCAGCGGCGTCCACCCGCTCTTGGTGCCGGCGCCCGGCTCGCCGGTGATCGGCAGCAGGTCGCGGTAACGCCACAGCGACGCCGGGCCCGCCTCGATCGACGCGCGCGTGACCTTGCCCTTCATCGCATCGTAGTCGTACGCCACCTCCAGCGGCCCGAAGTCACGATCGCAGATTGTCCGCGGCTCAATCGGGTAGTCCGTTCCGCATTCCTTGCATCGCAGCGACGTCACGTAGCTCATGCGCTGGCTCTCCTGCTCTGGCGGGGCCTGTTATGGCGGGGCCACGAAAAAACCCCTTGCTTATCAGATAAGAAGGGGCTGGCCGTGAACGTCGTTGTCGCTCGGACCGCTGCCGCTTCCTATCTTCCCCCAGGCCCCGCCATGCGGGCGCACCTGGAGCGGGAATTCGCACCTTTCTCAGCCGGCCTCCCGCCGCCTCGGCCGAAACGGTTGCGGTGACTTCAACGGGCCCGTCCCTCAGTCACTCTTGATAGTTGCGTCTAGCGCTATTCAGTTGTCTGCCACCGAGCCAAAGATCCTACCAGCACCCGCCCCCCGCGTCAACGCACCCCCTCGTCCGCTTTGCGCGCCGCCGCGCCCCGCCTTGACAAGCCCCAGCCGCCCCGGGGATACTCCCAGTCACGCAACATCCGTCAGATCATGGTCTTAACCTCCCACATCCTCGCCGGCGTCGACCCCCACGCCTGGCTCGTGACCCTGCCGGTGACCCTGGCCCTCGCCGCCCTGTGCCGGCTCCGCGACGACCACCCGCTCAAACGCCACTTCCGCCACGCCCGCGCCGCCGAGGCCCACGCCCTCATGCTCATGCTCGGCCGCACGCCCGGCCCCGGCACCGACGCCGCCGGCCAGCTCGCCCCCATGCAGCGCGGCCTGCTGGTGGCCTGCCTCACCGCCCTGGCGCTGGGCACCATCCTGAGCCTCGCCCGCTTCCTGCTGGCGCTGTGACCGCCCCCCAC